>CAYZZA010000014.1:0-29689 GCA_964482685.1 uncultured Carnobacteriaceae bacterium | reverse complement strand
ATAAGAGGTCTTAGCGGAGTCCCCCGTGAAACTATGGTAGGGTAGAAACATGTAGAGACAAATAAGAGAAAAGGAAAGGAAGAGCAGAATGATTCAACCGGGAAAGCGATTAACTGGACCAGAAATAGAAGATTTTTTGAGTCAACAAAATTTAACTACCCAATATGTATTTGACATCCTGAAGCCTACGGGAGCTGTATCCGAAAAAATACTTAAAAATGACAAAGAATCTTTTATTTTTCTTTCAGAGCAATCCAATCAGATCTATGAATACAAATATTCAATGGATGTTGTGTGAGAAAAAAATAAAAAGAGGCCTTCCCTAGATACTACAATGGGAGGGATTTTTTTCTGTTAAGAGTCAGTAGATGCGTTATACTGAATATACATAGTTGAAAAAGTGAGGAATCAGTATGGATGTCGAATTAAACGAACATGAACGAATTGATAAGTTGATGCAATGTGGGTTAGAGATTATTCAAAGTCCAACTGTCTTTTCCTTTTCATTGGATGCCCTTTTGTTAGGCGACTTTGCTGTAGTTCCTAAGCATAACCGAGCCAAGATTGTAGATTTATGTTCGGGCAATGGGGTTGTGCCTTTGCTTTTAAGTAAAAAAACAGCAAGTAATATTACAGGAATTGAATTGCAAGAAAAACTTGTGAATATGGCACGGAGAAGCTTCTTACTGAATAAGATGGAGACTCAGTTAGAAGTGATTGAAGGAGACGTGTCTGACTCATTTAAGTGGTTTCAAAAGGATTCTGTGGATGTGGTAACATGTAACCCTCCTTATTTTCCACACACGGATACAAGTATAAAGAACCCAAATGAACATTTAGCCATTGCACGCCATGAGTTGCATACAAATTTAGAAGAGATTGTCTCCATTGCAGGAGGGTTGCTAAAAGTAAACGGAAAGATGTATTTGGTGCATCGTCCGGATCGCTTCTTGGAAATAATAGAAACATTAAAGCGCCATCGATTGACTCCGAAAAAAATTCAGTTTGTTTATCCTAAAAAAGAAAAAGACGCAAACATCGTCTTGATTGAAGCCATTAAAGATGGGAAAGACTCTGGATTTAAAGTGCTCCCCCCACTTGTTGTCTTTGATCGCAACAATGAATACTCTCAAGAAGCTCGAGACATCGTCTATGGAAAAAACTAGTTACTTCTATGTCCTTCTTTGTAAAGACAATTCTTTGTATGCGGGATATACGGTAGACTTAGATCGGCGGTTGCGTGAACACAATGAAGGAGTGGGCGCAAAATATACTCGCGTAAGGAGTCGGCGTCCCTTAACGATGGTTTACGCAGAGAGGTATGCGTCTAAGAGTGAAGCCATGAAGGCGGAAGCTTCATTCAAAAAAAAGACACGAGCCAAGAAAGAAGCGTTTTTAAAAACAAAAGGAGTGGTCTTTCCGCTTGGAAAAGCTCCAGTGCTTTTAATAAAAAAAGAAGCCTCAAATGTACGAATGGAAGAAGGAGAAAAGCATGCTTAGTCAAAAAAGTTATGAAGATTCAGCAAAGGGAAAATTATATCTCGTTCCAACTCCGATTGGAAATCTAGAAGATATGACGTTTCGAGCCATCAACATATTAAAAGAAGTCGATCTTATTGCTGCAGAAGATACTCGCCAAACACAAAAGCTCTTAAATCATTTTGAAATCCAAACTCCTCAAACAAGTTTTCATGAACACAATTGGCAAGAGCGGATTCCACAATTGGTCAAAAAACTAGAAGAAGGCCACATGATTGCACAGGTAAGTGATGCAGGGATGCCATCGATTAGTGACCCAGGATTTGAATTAACAAAAGCTGTGATTGATGCAGGAATACCCGTTATCCCATTGCCAGGTGCCAGCGCAGGTGTTACCGCTTTGATTGCATCCGGACTTGTTCCACAACCATTTTATTTTTATGGTTTTTTAAAACGAAAGAAAAATGAGCAACTGGATGAATTAGAAGAATTGAATACACGTTCTGAAACCATCATTCTGTATGAATCTCCCCACCGCTTAAAAATGGTGTTGAAACATATCCAGAAAGTGATGGGTCCCAACCGGAAAATCGTTCTTGCACGTGAACTAACCAAACGGTTTGAAGAGTTTATTCGCGGAACAATAGCAGAAGTTATCGCGTGGTCAGAAGAAACAGAGTTGCGAGGCGAATTCTGCTTAATTCTTGAAGGAAATAAAGCCCCAGTGTTAGTTGAAGATACGTGGAACCACTTTACAATTTCAGAACATGTCCAAGACATTATGGAACAGGACGATGTTTCTAGCAAAGAAGCCATCAAATCTGTTGCCAAGTTAAGAGGAATGAAAAAGCAAGACGTTTACGCAGCTTTTCATCAGCTATCATCGTTTTATCTAGAGTAGAATGAAGTATGTAGGGCTAAAGGAGGAATGTGTCGATGAAGAAAAATAGATATACAGTGCTAGCAAGTATTTTTATAAGTGTATGTTTACTGATTGGATGCGATCAGTCTGATTCTAGCATGTCGGACACCTCGACTGAACAGGCTGTGTCCACGTCCACATCCATTGGACAAGATGCACCACGTACAGCTGTGTATGAAAATATGTTTAAAGAAGCCAATCAACAATACGAAGAAGGCCAATTAGACGCGGCGTCAGGTACGTTGCAAATGCTTTTACAAAATGATTTAAGTGCTGAGCCTACGTTAAAGCAAGATGCAGAAACACTACAAAAAGAAATTCACCTTGCACAGGCAAAAGAAGAAAAGAACCAAACATTAACCAAAATAAGTAAAGACACAAGCTATCAAACAGAACGCGTCTCTAGTTTGGCGTCTGAAGAATTTAAAGAAGACACAGGTGGAGACATCGTCTCGGCTTCGGATGAAGAGATTCAAACGTGGTTGGAAAATAAAAAAAGCAGCACGGAGCGTCGGGTTAGCTCAAAAAAACCTGAAAAGCAGTCTACAAAAATCGTTCTAGAAGGAATGGAAGAACAAGAACAAGTATTAATGGAAGTAACGGAACAAATCGGGATTGACGCTAGTGAGTATGAGTTTTTTGTGATTAAAACGGATGCCCACGTGTACCAAGTGGAAATTAGACAAGGAATGGAAGTAGAAGACGTGTCTATTTCAACGATGATTGGAATTTTTAGGTATCACTTTGACACAAAAAGGCTTGAGAAAATGGATCCTCTTACAGGTGAATTTAACCGATACATCAAACAGTAATAAAAGACTCCCTTCTTTCCAATTATGAAAAGAAGGGAGTCTTTTGGTATGAATCATAAGGAATAATGCAAGTTAGCGTAGATCGGTTTGTTGGATATATTTTTCAATAGGATAATCACATAAAGGCAAGTCTGTTTGTTCGCCTTGCACCATTTGTGCCAACATCTTCCCTACAAGAGGTCCAGCTGTGAGGCCTGAAGATCCTAACCCACTTGCTGCAAAGAGAGAGGAGAGTCCTGGAACTTCTCCTATAAAAGAAGCGAAATCGGATGTATAGGCTCGTGTACCCACTCGGTAGTGAATAGACTCAGACTGAGTGAACAAGGAAGAAAAGTCGTCAATGGACTCTTGAATCATCGGTGCAACTAGATCAGGTTGAATGGTTAAGTCGTATCCTTGATCATTTTCATGCGTTGCGCCGATGACTGTTTGGCCATCTGAAAAAAAGAGGATGTCTTTTTCCCCTTCAGGAATCACCACAGGCATTTCATTTGTTTCTTTATATGGAAGGTTTAAAAGAGCCAATTGTCCTTTTTGAGCACGAATATCGACTGAGTAGCCTAAAGGTTCTAGAAGTTGAGGAAGCCACGCACCTACAGCTAGAATGACGACATCATATTCCTTTTTAGCGTTCTCTGTCGTCAGCACATAGTTCTTTTCATTCCCTTTTGATACATGAGCGCGAGTGGGGTAGACTGTTGCTCCTTTTTTGACAGACACTTCCAAGAGATGTTCGACAAGCATTCCTCCATCTACACGGCTCCCACCAGAGACAAAAAGCCCCGATTGGGTGCCTTCATAGAACGGGATTTTTCTTTTGATGTCTTCAGGGGTTAGTTGAGAGACCGTTCCCATTGCTGGAGTGGATTGTTGACGAGTACGCGCAAACTCTGTAAAAGTGTCCAACTTTTTTTGGTCTTTTTTTAAAAATAAAGCTCCCGTATTTTTATAAAAAAGCGAGGTATTAAGGTCGACTCCAGTTTGTTCAAGGAAGGAAGGGTACATCGCAGCCCCTTCTTTTACTAAACGGTACCACTCTTTGTTTCTTCGGCGTGATAACCACGGACAAAGAATCCCAGCAGCAGCTGAGGTTGCTTGTCCAGTTCCTTCGTCATAAATAGACACGTTGTGTCCATATACATTGGTTAAGTAATAGGCTGCCGAAGCTCCGACGATTCCTGCTCCGATGATGGCGATAGAAGGTGTTTTTGTAGACATAGGTTCTCTCCATTTCTATGTTTTAGACAACGTGTAGGGCTGCCTTCATATAAGCTGAGTCATAAAAACCAACGCTCTTTGATTCACGACACAATTAATTGTGACGCTGCTTCTTTTTACGTAGCAAAGGTCTTTCTATTCCTATAGTGTAACGTACAATAAGAAGAGGTTTCAATAAAAAAAGAGATACACACGCTAGAGAAAAGAAACGATTGTTTCTTCGCTACACATATGTGCATGTGCTATGATAAGTAAGAAAAGACGGCACAAGTTGACCAAAACGAATGAAGGAAGTGTGACTGAATGCATATTGCTCTAATTGCACACGACAAGAAAAAAGAAGACATTGTCCGTTTGGCCTTGGCGTATAAATATATTTTAGCTAAGCATGACTTATATGCGACAGGTACAACTGGAAAACGAATCATGGAAGAAACAGGGTTGGAATTAACGCGTTTTCGCTCAGGTCCCTTAGGGGGAGACCAACAAATTGGTGCGGCAGTTTCAGACAACCGAATGGATTTGGTTATTTTCTTACGTGACCCTCTGACTGCCCAAGCGCACGAACCAGATATTAGTGCCTTGTTGCGTTTGTGTGATGTCTACGATATTCCACTGGCAACGAATTTAGGAACAGCTGAAATTCTATTAAGAGGATTGGACGCTGGATATTTAGATTGGCGTGATTTAAGAAGAGGACAGACGCGCGAATAATGCGATGGTGAGAAAATAAAAAAGCTTCTTTGGATGAAGGTGTGTTCATCTAAAGAAGCTTTTTTTTATAGTCGATCTCGATCACGGTATCCTCTAGGGGTATAAGTGAAATATTTGAAACAGTAAAGAGCACAGAGCCCTACGATCACATAAACGATGCGAGCTAGAGGGGCATCTGTTCCTCCAAATAGTGTAGCGACTAAATCGATATCCATCAACCCGACAAGAAGCCAGTTTAAACCGCCCACGATAAGCAAGGATAAAGCCACACGGTCTACTATTTTCATTCTACTCCTCCTTTCATCTTTATGTACGTACGTCTATTACTATAAAGAGAAAAAAGAAAAAAACAAAGAGAAAATCTTTTTACAGGCCACACTTCAATTGAGCATTGCAATTGATACATGTGTTACAGCCACCAATTTCTTCAACCGTTCCTTTTCGACAAACCGGACACGTATTGCCAATGTCTGATCCATATACAACATCATCGGTGTGTCCATGTCTGCGGATATGCTCTTGTTTGGCTTGAGTGACGAGCAAAGCCAACTCATCTTTGTCTTCAATGATGGTGGTTTCTTCCATCGTAAAGAGAGACAAATCATCGCGCTCATTTTCTTCTGCTTTTAATGTTAAAACTTGTGAATCTCTTGATCCATCTACATAGACAGTTCCACCTTTTGCCCCACCCTCGTAGAGACGTTCATATACAGATTCCACTTGTTTGGGGGTATAGCCTTTAGGTGCATTTACTGTTTTAGAAATAGAGCTATCAACCCAACGTTGAATGGTTGTTTGTACATCCACGTGTTCTTCCGGTGTTAAGTCCATAGACGTCACAAATTGTGGGGGCAAGTTATCTGAATCTGTTTCTGGATGTTGTGCCAAATATTCTGTGACAATCTCTGAGTTGACTTCAATAAACTTCCCGAGACGTCCGCTTCGGAAATATTTAAAGGCAAAGTATGGTTCTAGCCCAGTGGATACCCCAACCATGGTTCCAGTACTGCCCGTAGGCGCAACTGTTACAAGGTGTGAGTTACGAATTCCATGTTTTAGGACTCCTTCGCGAATATGAGGAGGCATTTTCTTCATAAATCCTGTTTCGGTAAAACGTTTGCGAAGTGTCTGTGTTTCTTCTTCTGTTTTACCAATCAAGAATGGGAAACTTCCTTTTTCTTTGGCAAGATCAATTGAAGCTTCATAGGCAGAAACTGCAATGGTTTTAAATAAAGTATCCACAACTTTGTTTCCTTCAGGAGATCCATATCGGTGTCCAGTATAGATCATTAAATCAGCAAGTCCCATGACACCTAGCCCAATGCGTCGCTCTCCAAGAGCTTGTTTCTCATTTTCAGGGAGAAAATAAGGTGTGGCATCAATGACGTTGTCTTGCAAACGAATTCCTGTCTTAACTGTTTTGATTAGTTTTTCGTAATCTACTTCTTGTGTATCTTTGTTTGCCATCTGCGCTAAGTTAACCGCAGCTAAGTTACAGACTGAGTAAGGCGCAAGGGGCTGTTCGCCACAAGGGTTCGTAGCCACAACTTTTTGTCCATACGCTTTAGCATTTGTATCTTCGTTGGCGTTATCAATAAAGAATACACCTGGCTCAGCGGAATAGGTTGCACAGTTGTTGATTAACTTCCAGAGTTCGCGCGCGCGGATTGTGCGGTAGGTCCGTACTCCAAACCCTTTTTCGCTCCACTCGCGGACGTCTCCAATATCAGCCCACTCTTCATTGTAACGGTCCATTTCTTCAGGAGTGTAGTTTTCTACATCAGGAAAACGAAGTTCCCAATCGGCATCTTGTTTGACTGCTTCCATAAAGTCATCGGTTAATGTAACTGTAATATTTGCGCCTGTTAGGAATTCTGGATTGTGTACTGAATAGGTCCCACCATCGCGTAATTTTTCTTCGGCTTCAAGGATGGTTTCTCTTGGAAAGCCGCCATGACCCGGAAAGTTTTTGTAATTTACAATGCCTTGGTACATGTCTAATTCACGGCTTGAAAAAGGAGTAAAGTTAAGTTTTTCTTTGGCCAATGTCTGGATTTGTTCGTCATCTGTACTTTCAATCAAATAACGAAGAACACGGGGATTTTGCATTTTAGAAATAATAAATTCAATAATGTCAGGATGCCAATCGGCAAGCATAATCATTTGTGCACCACGTCTGCTTCCGCCTTGTTCGACAAGATGTGTTAGTTTGGCAATGTCATCCAACCAAGAAACAGATCCTGAAGACTTCCCGTTTACTCCGCGAGCCAAGGCATTCCGAGGTCGAAGCGTTGAACCGTTGGTTCCAACACCACCGCCGCGACTCATGATTTCCATCACTTGTTTTCGGTGATCTGAAATTCCTTCGCGCGAGTCCGCAATAAACGGCATGACGTAACAGTTAAAGTAGGTAACATCTGTTTGTGAACCAGCTCCGTACAACACACGACCAGCTGGAATAAAGTTTAGATGTACCAACTCTTCGTAAAAGGCATCATGAGCTGCTTGTCGCTTTTCGGGTGTTGTTTCTGTTTCAGATAACCCAATAGCGTTTCGTTTAGCAATTTGTTCATAATAAATTTCAAGTGGTTTTTCAATGATATCCAAATCTCGCTCGATGAGACCTGTTTCACGTTCAGTCTCTTCTTCTAAGACGGCGCGGTACTCTTCTTCAAGGAGAATAAGTGCTTTTTGCTCTTCCCAATCAATCGATTGGACAATTCCAATGCCGCGTGCAGGATATTGAGGATCGGGTTTCACTGTAAGGACGACAAGATCGCCTGCTGAAAGGGTTATTTTGGCTGTATCTTTAAAAGAATACCGATCGATCATAACCATTCTTGACACACCTTGATGTGTAATGGTCATATCTGGTGTAATAGGGTGGACTTGTGGGAACTGTGCAATGTCTGCATTTAATTTTTCTGCATTCCACGTAAGTATTTCTTTCGTACTTGTAGACATTTTGTCACTCCTTCATTTTAATCGCATCTTCTGTGCATATCCCACCATAGAACAACGAAGCCGTACCATAAGAACAGGTACGGATGAAAACGCCTTCTATATGTGGTGTGTCTAACTTATGACGGACACAACATGTGGTGCTTTCTTTCAGTATACTGAAAGAAAGAGAGAATGTCCATAAAAGGCTCTCCTTTTTTTAGAAAAAATAAAATGTAAAAAAGAGAAGTCTTTGTAGACGACATTCTCTAGTTTACGCGTTTAAAAAAGAACTTAAAGACTTGTAAAGTATTTTTTTTTATGCTTATCACTTGTAAAAAGGGAGATAAGATAGTGAATCCGCTCACATAGCTAAAGATTCGAAACTCTTTCACAAAGTCCGCACATGATTTGTATGTGGCTATGATATGTAGCTATGATATAATGAGAAAAAAGTAACAAAAGAATGAAAATGCATTGAGTTCATAGTAAGGAGGGGGAGAGGAAATGAATCAAAAAACAGATATTCAAATTGCACAAGAAACACCATTACGTCCGATTAAAGAGGTTGCAGCTACCGCCGGGATTCCAGAACGTTACTTAGAAACGTATGGGGCAGAAAAAGCAAAAGTAAGTCTAGATGCCTTCAAAGAAAAACAAGCAGACAAAAACGGGAAGTTGATTCTCGTTACTGCCATGACACCCACACCAGCTGGAGAAGGAAAAACCACCACTACAGTTGGCTTAGGCGATGCGCTACAAAAAATAGGCAAAAAGAGTATGATTGCACTTCGTGAACCTTCCTTAGGACCCGTTTTTGGGATGAAAGGTGGTGCCGCTGGTGGTGGCTACGCACAGCTAGGGCCGATGGAAGACATCAATCTTCATTTTACAGGAGATTTACATGCTATTGGAGCAGCGAATAATTTGTTGGCTGCGATGATTGACAACCACATCTACCACGGCAACACCTTACAATTAGATCCTCGCCGAATTATGTGGAGACGTGCGGTAGATATGAATGACCGTCAATTGCGCAACATCACTGATGGATTAGGCGGTCCGACGAATGGAACGCCTCGAGAAGACGGTTTTGATATTACCGTTGCGTCCGAAGTGATGGCAATCTTGTGTTTATCAGAGTCCATGCAAGAGTTAAAAGAAGGACTTGGAAACATTATGATTGGGTATACATTCCAAAAAGAGCCCGTTACTGCAAGCCACTTACATGCTGAAGGGGCGATGGCTGTTCTGCTAAAAGATGCTTTGAAACCCAATCTTGTTCAAACGCTGGAACAAACACCTGCAATGGTGCACGGAGGCCCGTTTGCGAATATTGCACATGGCTGCAACAGCATAGTGGCAACAAAAATGGCGCTAAAATATGCAGATTACGTGGTCACTGAAGCTGGGTTTGGGGCAGATTTAGGAGCAGAAAAATTCCTTGATATCAAATGTCGAAAAGGAGATATCCAGCCTGATGCTGTGGTGATGGTCGCTACTTTACGTGCGCTAAAAATGCATGGTGGCGTCTTAAAGAAAAACTTAAACGAAGAAAATGTGGAGGCAGTCAAAAAAGGATTCCCGAATCTCCAAAAGCATGTTGAAAATATCCAACGTGTATATGGCTTACCCGTCGTGATTGCGGTTAACTCATTTCCGACAGATACAGAAGCAGAACGCGCTGCGTTGCAGGAGCTATGTGAGAAAGTCGATATGACCTGTACAGTATCAGATGTGTGGAATCGAGGTGGTGAAGGCGGGATTGAAATGGCTGAAGCTGTTGTAGCCGCGTGTGAGAGAAAATCGCAGTTTACATATGCCTATGAATTGAGTGATTCCTTAGAAGAAAAAATGAAAAAAGTTGTCACCACTATTTATGGTGGATCAGAAGTAGACTGGACGTCCGCAGCAAAGAAAAAAGCAGCTGAATTAACGGCTCTAGGCTACGGCGATTTGCCGATTTGTGTGGCAAAAACACAGTATTCTTTTTCAGATAACCCTCGCCTTTTAGGTCGTCCAGAAGGGTTTCATGTCACGGTAAGAGACATCACATTGTCTGCTGGCGCAGGCTTCATTGTGTTGCTGACGGGAGAGCTTTTGAAAATGCCAGGATTGCCTAAACGTCCTGCTGCCGAAAAGATTGATATCGATGAAAACGGACAAGTCAGCGGTCTCTTTTAAACAATTAAAACGGAAAGGATACATCCAAATGACGCAAGAAAATGTTCATGGATATATAGAAGCACTTGCATCCTCAGCTAGTTCACCTGGTGGGGGGAGTGCGACAGCTTTAGTAGGGGCACTTTCAGCCGCTCTTTCTTTGATGGTAACGAACGTATTTGCCAAACGGTCTCAAACACAGGTGTCTCCAGAAGAATTGGTTAACATTCGTGAGACCGGCACAAGCTTGGTGCAGACACTGGAAGAAGCAATGGCAACAGATGCCACAGCGTTTGATGGTGTTTTAGAAGCGTACAAATTGCCTAAAGAAACACCAGAAGAAAAAAAGATTCGCGCACAACATATCGAAGCCGGGCTAGTAGAGGCCACAAATTCTCCTTTAAACGCGATGAAGACAACAAGAAAGGTCCTGGATATGTTAGATGACGTGACATCGTTGCAAATCAATGGAACGATTGTCAATGATTTAATTGTCGGGGCTATTTTTGCCAAAGCTGCCTTAGAAGCTGGGTATGTCAATGTGTTGGTCAACACCAAGATGATGAAAGATAAGACGACACAAGAGGCAATGAACGAAGAAGCCCATCATCTGAAACATGAAGGCATGAAACAAGCGGATCGGATTGTACAAACCGTCTCCTCCTATTTGGAATTAGGTGCTTGGACTTAACAAAAGAAAGGACTAGATAATAGTGGCAATCTTATTAAAAGGAAAAGTAGTGGCGGATCAATTACGTGAAGATACGTTAAAACGCGTACGAGCTTTGAAAGAAAAATCTGTCTCTCCTAAACTCTGCATTTTACGAGTTGGAGAAGATCCAGGCTCTATCTCGTATGAGAAGTCCGCGGTAAGAGAGATGACGCGCAATGAAATCGAGGTACAAAAAGAGCAGTTTCCAGAAGACGTTACGCTTGCTGAAATGTTGGAGCAATTAGAAAAGTGGAACACAGATCCATCATGCCATGGCATTCTTTTGATGCAGCCGTTGCCGAAGCATCTATCCGTGACCGCTTTATCCCAAGCCGTTGCTCCTGAAAAAGATATCGATGGGATGTCCACACTTAGTCTCGGGGGGTTGATGCAAAAAGCCCAAATTGGGTTTGAACCAAGCACCCCTCAAGCAGTGATGGAGCTTCTGTCTTATTACAACATTCCTGTCAAAGGAAAAGATGTGGTTGTGGTAGGAAGAAGTACAGTTGTTGGCTTGCCATTGACTCTTTTGCTGTTGAATCAATCTGCAACAGTCACGACATGTCACTCACAGACAAAGGACCTTAAAGCACATACGCGATCAGCCGATATTGTCATCTCCGCAACGGGAGTGGTCGGCATGATTACGGCGGAGCACGTAAAAGAAGGGGCTGTCGTCGTAGACGTTGGGTACGGGGTCGATGCAAATGGAGCATTATGTGGAGATGTGTTGTTTGATGAGGTGAGCGAAAAAGCTGGCTTCTTGACCCCTGTTCCAGGAGGAGTAGGCGGAGTCACTTCAGCGGTTTTGTCTTCCCACGTGGTAGAAGTAGCCGAGAACATGCACACAAAAGGGTGACAGTAAATGAAAAAAAAATACCGAGAAATGGGACAACAGATTCTCTTTAGTTTTGACAAAGAAGAAAAGAAGCGAGTGGAGCAGAACTTTTTAGAAACACTAGTTTCGAGTTCTCTCTGGAAAAAGAGTCACAGTATCGGCGTGACACTGTCTAGCCCTTTAGAGTGGGAGACGCGCGGGATTATTGAACAAGCGTGGCTAGAGGGGAAACGTGTTTGTGTGCCAAAAACAATTCCGTTGGTAAAAGGGATGGCCTTTTACGAGTTGACGGATTACACACAAATAAAAAGTGGCCATTTTGGAATGGAAGAACCAATCCCATCCAAAACAACTCTAGTGGAGAAAACAGACATTGATTTGATGCTTGTTCCAGGGCTGTTGTACAATCGTTCAGGCTATCGAATCGGGTTTGGTGGCGGCTATTATGACCGCTATCTGATGGACTACCCGCACACAAAGGTAGCACTTCTTCATACAAAACAACTGGATGAAACATTTCCAGTTGATACGTATGATATTCCGTTGGATTATTTGTTGACAGAAAAGGGATGGATTCACGCATCGAAAAAGTCTTTTTAATAAATAGAAATAACACACATTCAATGTAGGTAGAAAGTAGGCAAGCAGTTGAAAGAAAACAAAAGATCATTTACAACAATGAGTATTGCATTAACAGGTATTTTAATGGCGATGGATTTAATTTTAACACGGTTTTTTAAAATCCAAATTCCGTTTAACCGCATTTCCTTTGGGTTTTTGCCTTCGGCATTAATTGGGTCTTTATTTGGTCCTTTCGTAGGTGGAATTGCCGGTGGGTTAACAGATTTGGTAGGGATTACTCTATTTAATTCAGGATTTCCTTTTTTTCCAGGTTTTACTTTGTCCGCTATTTTAGGCTCGATGACGTACGGGTTCTTTCTTTATAGAAAAGAAATCAAGCTAAAGCATGTAGTGACGGCTGTGGCCATAAACACGTTATTTGTGAATTTGTTTTTAAACACGCTGTGGATTGTGATGCTTCAAGGAGAAGCCTGGAGAGCTATATTGCCTTTTAGAATCCTACAGAATGCGATTGTTGCGCCGATTCGTGTCATCTTGATTTATTTTATCTTGAATCAGCCATCGTTGAAAAAAATGTTTGAAAAATACCGAACCAGCAACAAGTAAAACAAGGAATAAATAATACACAAAGAAACAGGGTAGACGTGAATGTCTACCCTGTTTCTTTGTGTATTATTTGCCTTCTTCATACGGCACAATGCGTAAAGTGACGGGGATGTTTCCTTTAACCGCTTTGGAATACGGACAGAAGGCATGTGCTTTATTTGCTAGCTCTTGGACTTCTTGTTCATCTATTCCTTTTATAGCTACTTCAATCGTGACCTCTAAACGGAATCCATCGTCAGAGGAGTCTTTTAGCAGTCGAACCGTGTTTGTGACTTGAGATGGGTTTTTTATCTTTTCTTTTTCTTTGAACAGTTCAAGTGCGCCGTGGAAACAAGCACTATAGCCAAGAGCGAATAATTGTTCAGGATTCGATCCTTGACCCGGGCCTCCCATCTCTTTGGGAGTGGATACCTTTATTTCAAAAGAATGGTCACGGAGATGACTTTCGCCGTCTCGGCCACCTGTATTGGTTGCAGTCGTGGAGTAGTATACTTTGTCTGTGTCAGTCATTGGATAGCCTCCTTTTCTATACTCCCCAAAGTATACCAATCAAAGACAAAAAAGCATACTTAGAGACATTTCATAGCAAAAAATGTTCCATTTAAGGAGTTTTGTCTAGTGTGGGTGAATGACAGCACCATTGTGAATGGACTCACGAAACTCAGAAACAAGTGGATCAAAAATAGTGACCTCAGATTGTTCAGGATCATCCAAAAATTCTCGAGGAACGTATAAGCGTTCGTCCCCACGGAATTTCCCTGTTAAAGATTGCACGATTTCACTGACTTGACTCAATTCCGCAATTGTTCCATCTTGGTAAATCAGTTCAATCGATTTTTTATTGGAAGGTTCCTCCGAGGTCGTTTTTGGACGATAAAAGTCATACGGAAGGTCAAAACTGTTGTTTAAGGCTGTGTAATAAGAAGTATGGTACCCAGCGTCTTCAATCAAGGAAATCAAATGAGCGACTTGTTTTGTGTCAGTTTGTTTTTTGTAGGTCACTGATTTTAGAGGACGTCGATCTAAAAAACGTATTGCCAAGTCACTTAAAATAGGGTCTGGATGGGTGCGCCAAGAGTTGAAACATGTCGTTAAGACAGCATCATCAAGATTGAGATAATCCTGCAGGGTGTACGAATGATTCAAAAAAGGCGTCAACAAACTTTTGTCTAAAGAACGCGGGTCTTCCATGTGTAAGTCTGACGCACGTTGTAAGAGACGATCCAATGTGACTTCCATCCCTCTGGAAACACGATGGAAATAAACTTGCATATACATTTGGTAGCGGCTGACAATGTAATCTTCGACCGCGTGCATACCCTGGATTTGACACACAATCCCTTTTTTATGGGGACGAATGATACGCAAGATTCGTGTTAAATCAAACGTTCCATACGTGACGCCAGTAAAATAGGCATCTCGTTGCAAGTAATCCATGCGGTCAGCGTCCAATTGACTGGAAATCATTTGAACCACTTGTGGATTTGGATATGTTTTTTGAATCACACTTGCGACTTGTTTAGGAAAATCATCTGACACTTTGCGAAGGACTTGGTTGACTTCTGTGTCTGGACTGAGAATGATGTGGACACTCCATTCTTCATGATCAGTGCCAAAGATTGATTCAAATGTATGCGAATAAGGGCCATGTCCAATATCATGAAGAAGAGCTGCGCAAAGTGCAACGAGACGCTCGGAGTCATCCCAGCCATTTTCTCCTTCTGTTTCAATCGGATAATTGCGTTGGAATAAATCACAAATTCGGCGTGTCAATTCATAGACCCCCACAGAGTGTGAGAAACGGGAATGTTCTGCGCCATGAAAGGTGTATTGGGCAGCCCCTAGTTGTTTGATTCGTCTTAAGCGTTGGAATTCGCGTGTGTCTAGTAACTCTAAAATAAGCTGGTGTTCAATATAAATAAAATCATGTACGGGATCGCGCAGTACTTTCTCAAACGGCAGCAAGTGCGTGCTGTATTCGTGTATAGTCACTGAAACACCTCTTTCCGAAATAAAGATTTCATCATTTTTTCATTTCTTTTGACGAGTTTTTCAACGGCTTCATTGTAGAGTAGTTGAACATGGGGAGAATACGTATGATTGATTGTTTCCAGTCCCGCTGAGGCAAGCCCTTCGTGAAAAGACGCGCGTATGTCAGAGACTGTCACGTCCGCAGCCCCTGTAGAGTGTAAGGTACCCATTACAGAAGGCTGAATAACGGGGTAGCGTGTGGAGCCATTTTGGTAGGCATCTCCAGTTGTATAGAAGTGTTGGATCAGCTGACTTCGCGCTGTTTGGTCTCCGTGTACACCAAGATACCCCATGATACCTAAGCCTTCTTTTACCCGTCTTTGTGAAAGGCCCATGATTTTCTTGTGTTGAATAGATACATCATAGCTTCCGGGACAATAAGACTGCGGCACTTCGCCAGCTACAAGTCGCCCCTGTTCAGATACGAGTGTGTGTTCTAGAAGTGCGAGGGCTAGTTGATACCCTTCTTCAATCGTGAGGCGTTGGTCGAGCGGATTTTTTAGGATCAACGAGAAGTTCAAAATTCCTGGGTCGCTTGGAACGGCTAACCCACCTGACTGTCGCACAAGCACATCGTAGGATTGGTTTAAAAGAGTGCGACACGCTTCTTGAAAACGCGGCAGTTTCGTATCCATCATGCCCAACAAAACAGTGGGACGTGTCGATTCCCATAGATGAAGGGTGCTTTCTCCAGACTCGGATGCATGCAAAAGAAGAGCGTCTGTTAAAGCCAATTCATGAAGAGTAGAATTAAGCGGAGAAGAATGAGCATATTCTGCCGCACTGTTGATTACGTGAAGCGGTTTAGTGATGCGTTGAGTTATATCCATCGTCACGTACTCCCTTTATTAGTTGCATTTTTGTTGTTTCTAGTATAACAAATCTTCAAGAGATCAGAAACAAGAAGAAGTTCTGATAGGGGTATGATAGAATAAAAGAGCAGAAGATCCTTTGTGAAGAAAAGAAAAGAGGGAGAGCGATGGTAGCATTACCAGAATCAAAAGGCATTCCAGCAGAAATAAAGATGCAAACGGTATTGGTTCAAGATGGAGAAGTCGAAAAACATCTTTTTGAAGAAAAAGGACGTCTCCTTCATATGAATGGATCGTATTATATACGCTACGAAGAAACGTCGGGAGAGACACCTGTTCCTGTCATTGTAAAAGTCACGCCAGATGGGAAAGTGAGTCTCATTCGGCAAGGGGAAACCACTACGAGACTTCGTTTTGACATCGACAAAAGGACACAATCTGGGTATCAAGTGCCTACAGGCATGATTCAAATCCAGATTGAGACAACCGACTTAAAAATCAGCTATTACGACCGTCCTTTTTCAGGTAGGGTATTTGTCGACTATGCACTTTACTTGGGAGAACAAAAACTAGGAGAATATCAAATTCGATTGCACTTTACAACATAATTCATGTATAATAAAGGGTAGACTTTTGAAAGGATGTGGCTTGAGTGGGACTTGAAAAAATAATGGGTCAAAACAAAAAAGAACTTTCGATGCTTGAAGTGGCACATGCTATTTTAGAAGAAAATGGAAAAGTAATGGAGTTTTCAACTTTACTAAATGAAATTGCCACATTTTTAGAACTATCCGATGAGGTAGTCAAAGCCAACATGGTTCAATTTTATACCGATATGAACATGGATGGCAGTTTTATTTCTCTTGGAGACAACCGGTGGGGCATGCGTGCGTGGTACCCAACAGACTTGATTGACGAAGAAATCACGCATGACAATGATGAAGATGATGAGCGTCCTCGTCGCAAAAAACGCAAGAAAAAATACATCGAAGAGTACGACGATGAAGACGATGACGAAGACGAGTTGGATGATCTAGATGATTTAGACGATGAAGACGATGACGAGGATGAAGACGACGACGAAAAATCCACGTATGCGGCTCGTCTGAAAGTAGATGAAGAAGGTGTCGTCATCGATGATGAGGACAAAGAATCTCTAGGTGAATACGAAAAGGATTTATCTGAACTAGGAGACGTGGAAGAAGACGAAGATGGTTTGGAAGGTCTAACCGTGATCGATGAAGACGATTTAGACGAAGAAGATTTGGACGAAGAAGAGTAACGTTTTGTCCAAAAAAGTCTTGACGATGACACAGATTATCTGTATTATTTTAATTGGGCTCCCTTGAAGCAAAAACAGCGAATAGGGACAGAAAAACGGCAATACTCCCTATTCTTTTTTATTGAATAGGGAGCTTTTCTTTTTGTAAGCGTAAAAGCATCCCTTTTTTTAAAGAGTAGAGTATATGGATAACAATAAGACTGGTGGAGGGCATATGGAGATGAAAAAATATATATTTATTACAGGTGGCGTTGTGTCATCAATTGGGAAAGGAATTGCGGCAGCGTCTTTGGGACGTTTGTTAAAAAACAGAGGGTTAAATGTGACCATTCAAAAATTTGACCCGTATATAAACGTTGACCCAGGAACTATGAGTCCCTATCAGCACGGAGAAGTGTTTGTGACCGATGATGGAGCAGAAACAGATTTGGACCTTGGGCACTACGAACGGTTTATTGATATCCACTTGAACAAGTTTTCAAACGTGACAACTGGAAAAGTTTACTCTGAAGTATTGGAAGCAGAACGCAGAGGCGATTACCATGGTGCAACTGTACAAGTTATTCCACACATTACCAACAAGATAAAAGAAAAAATTATGCGTGCTGCTCAAATGACCGATGCAGATGTCATTATTACCGAAGTGGGAGGAACAGTTGGAGACATTGAATCTCTTCCGTTCCTAGAAGCATTAAGACAAATGAAGCGCGAAGTAGGAACCGACAACGTGATGTATATTCATACGACGTTGATTCCTTACTTAAAAGCAGCAGGGGAAATGAAGACCAAACCTACCCAACATAGTGTAAAAGAATTGCGTAGTCTTGGAATCCAGCCGAATATGCTCATTGTCCGGACAGAACAACCTGTTCCACAACACATGAAAGAAAAATTAGCCCTGTTTTGTGACGTTGAAACAGAAGCGGTTATTGAATCTCTTGATGTAGACACGTTGTATACCATTCCATTAAACTTGCAACGTCAAAAAATGGACGAGTTGGTCTGCAAGCATTTAAAATTAGATGTGCCTGAAGCAGACATGACAGAATGGAAAGAATTAGAAGAACGTGTGTTGAACTTGTCTAAGAAAGTAACCATCGGACTTGTTGGAAAATACGTCGAACTTCCAGATGCATATCTTTCTGTTGTAGAAGCGCTGAAACATGCTGGCTACCCAATCGATACCGAAATTGACTTAAAGTGGATCAACTCCGAATTGCTTCAGCCCGAACAAGTTCTGAAAGAATTGAACGATGTCGATGGAATCGTGGTACCAGGTGGATTTGGTACGCGCGGAGTAGAAGGGAAAATATTAGCTGTTCAGTATGCACGTGAAAACAATGTGCCGTTTTTCGGTATTTGTTTAGGTATGCAAATGGCCGCTATTGAATTTGCACGAAACGTTGCTGGTATTTCAGAAGCTGATTCTATTGAAATGAATCCAAAGACACCTGAACCACTTATTGCCCTTATGTCTGACCAAGAGCGCGTTACAGACTTGGGAGGCACACTTCGTTTAGGGCTATATCCATGTAAGTTAAAAGAAGGCACACACGCACGTGCCGCTTATGGGACAGAAATGGTAGAAGAAAGACACCGCCATCGCTTTGAATTTAACAATGCATACCGGACTCAACTAGCAGATAAAGGGTTGGTCTTTTCCGGATTATCTCCAGACAATCGCTTGGTCGAAATTATTGAACTGGAAGATCACCCTCATTTTGTCGCTTGTCAATTCCACCCTGAGTTTCTATCACGTCCAAACCGTCCCCATCCTTTGTTTGCCGGATTTGTGAAAGCTGCGTTAACAGAGTCAGAAAAAAAGAAATAAGTACGTGTTAAAAGAATACACATAGCCAGTCAGAAAAACCAGGTCCTCACATGAGCCTGGTTTTTTGGTACCTCCTTTTATAAAAAATACAGTATACTAAAGAAGAGCAGAAAAGGATGCATCAAAAAAAGATGTATCTATACTTTTTGTTGGTGGATAGACAAAAAGACGCACGTGTGTCCACACCTGTATGTACGAATACGCACTAGATAAGGGGATTTCCCTTAGATTTACATAAGAGAGGATCATGTATATGACGAAAAAAATTCAAATTCAAGGTGGAAAAAAATTACAAGGAACAGTAACGGTAAGTGGAGCTAAAAACAGTATTGTTGCGCTTATCCCAGCATCTATATTGGCCGATTCACCCGTGACGTTGGAAGGAGTGCCAGATATTCAAGACGTTCACGCATTGATAGATATCTTAAATATGATGCATGTGGATACACATTTTGAAGACGGTACGCTTACTATTGATCCAACAAAGATGGTCTCCATCCCAATGCCAAGTGGAAAAATAAAGAGCTTACGTGCTTCTTATTATTTCATGGGAGCGCTACTGTCTAAATTTGGTCAAGGAGTGGTTGGACTGCCAGGGGGCTGTTTTCTTGGCCCACGTCCCATTGACCAACATTTAAAAGGCTTTCGTGCTCTAGGTGCGACGGTTGAAAATGAAATGGGCGCGATGTACCTGACAACAGGCGAAGATGGACTCGTAGGAGCACGTGTGTATTTTGACGTAGTGTCCATTGGTGCGACGGTTAACGTGATGCTTGCGGCCGTCAAAGCCAAGGGGCGCACAACCATTGAAAATGCGGCCCGCGAACCTGAAATTATTGACATTGCGACCTTACTGACGAATATGGGAGCCAATATTCGTGGAGCTGGGACAGATATTATCCGAATTGAAGGGGTCGAGACGTTGACGGGTACTCACCATACTGTGATTCCAGATCGAATTGAGGCAGGAACATATTTGTCATTGGCAGCAGCTGTTGGAACAAATGTGTTAGTGAAAAACGTGATTGTGGAACACTTAGAAGGCTTGCTTGCCAAACTTGAAGAGATGGGGGTCCCAATGGTTGTCTACGAAGATAGCATTCGTGTATTGGAAGCAAGACAGTTAAAAGGTGTTCAGATTAAAACTCTTCCTTATCCAGGGTTTGCGACCGATTTGCAACAACCAATCACCCCTTTATTGCTCAAAGCAACAGGTACCTCAAGCATTATGGATACGATTTATCCCAAGCGGGTCAATCATGTTCCTGAGTTAAACCGAATGGATGCAGGCATCCGGGTAGAAAGTGACTTGATTTTAATTGAAGGTGGACATGCGTTAAACGGAGCAGAAGTGATTGCGACCGATTTGCGCGCAGGAGCGTGCTTAGTGATTGCGGGGCTCATCGCAGAAGGCACAACTGAAATTAGTGGAGTCGACAATATTCTCAGAGGGTACGATCACATCGTTGAAAAACTGACCGCATTAGGTGCCACTATTCAGATGATTGACCCTGAAAGCAAGCAAGGGATAGAAGCATGAAAGATATGTTGACTTTGAAAACCTTAGAGCAAAAAACATTGAAAGAAATTTACCAATATGCAAAAGAATTAAAAGTACCGTCTTATAGCCAATTGAACAAAAAAGAGTTGGCTTTAGCAGTCATTCGTGCACAAGCAGAAAAACAAGGCTATTTTCAAGCAGAAGGTATCTTGGACATTGTGGCACAACAAGACTTTGGGTTTTTGCGTCCAATTAATTACACGCCGAGCCAAGAAGATGTCTATATTTCAGCGTCTCAAATTAAACGATTTGGTCTTCGCAACGGAGACAAGATCACTGGAACAGCGCGCCCTCCAAAACCATCCGAGCGGTATTATGGGCTAATGCACGTCACCTATGTGAATGGAAAAGATCCAGAAGAATCAAAAGAACGTCCACACTTTCCAGCACTGACACCCTTGTATCCAGATCGAAAAATAACCCTGGAGACGACCACCGAGCGTGTGTCTTCTCGGATTATAGATATCATATCGCCCATTGGGTTTGGGCAAAGAGGGTTGATTGTTGCACCGCCAAAAGCGGGAAAGACCAGCTTGTTAAAAGAAGTTGCAAATGGCATCTCGACAAACTACCCAGAAGCAGAGTTGATTCTTCTCTTAATCGACGAACGACCAGAAGAAGTGACCGATTTAGAAAGGAGTGTCCGTGGCGAAGTTGTGTCTTCGACATTTGATCAGCAACCTCAAAATCATGTACGTGTGTCAGAGCTTGTGTTGGAACGTGCGATGAGATTAGTGGAAGACAAGCGAGATGTGATTATTTTGATGGACAGCATCACTAGATTGGCGCGCGCCTACAACTTAGTGGAAGCGCCAAGTGGCCGCACATTAAGTGGAGGGATAGACCCCGCTGCGTTGTATCGGCCAAAGCGTTTCTTTGGTGCCGCCCGTAATATAGAAGAAGGCGGAAGTTTAACCATTGTCGCCACCGCATTGGTGGATACAGGCAGTCGAATGGACGATGTGATTTACGAAGAATTCAAAGGGACCGGAAACATGGAGATGCACCTGTCAAGAGAATTGTCAGAAAGACGAATTTTCCCTGCCATTGATATCAAGCGTTCTAGTACACGGAAAGAAGAACTGTTGCTTTCACCTACAGAAATTGAAGCGGTGGTGCAGTTGCGTCGTGGACTAGTAGGAGACTCATTGGACTATACAGATAAATTCATGCAAAAGGTAAAAAAATATCCGACAAATGCTTCTTTTTTTGAGATGTTAGAAGAAACAGGCTCTCTTAAAAAATAAACAAAAAAGCATTGCGAACTAAAAGAAGGTATGATAGTATGAGGTGTGTTATGTGTAGCGAAAGAAATTGTCGTATAATAGAGTAGACAAGGTATAAGGAGTGAAAATGAATATGAAAAAAGAAATTCATCCAGAGTATAGCCCAGTTGTTTTTATGGACACCACAACAGGATTTAAATTCTTGAGCGGATCAACAAAAACATCTAGTGAAACAGTGGAATGGGAAGACGGAAAAGAATACCCGTTAATTCGTGTAGAAATTTCATCTGACTCACACCCATTTTATACAGGACGTCAAAAGTTCACTCAAGCAGATGGACGTGTCGACCGTTTCAACAAAAAATACGGATACAAAAACGCAGAATAAGCGTACAGGAAAAGCAAAAAATCGAAATCGATTTTTTGCTTTTTTTATTTGGATAGACTATTCTATTTGACTTTAAATAATGGTGGTTTGAGTGTCCTTGATTGTGTGCTAAAATAATCGAGACGACGAAGCGTGTCTTTGTCGTGTTGCTTATATGCGAAAATGAAATTGTGAAAAAGTAAAATGGAGGAACCAATATGAAAATCTATTTGATCTATGGTGGAAAAAGTGCAGAGCATGATGTCTCTGTGTTGTCTGCACATTCTATATTAAATGAAATTTACTTTGACTATTACTCCGTTATCCCTGTTTATATTACTCGTGATGGAGTCTGGTTAGAAGGCAATGAAATCGCAACCAAAGAAGCGGTTCCAGAGCGTTCGGAGCAGTTAAAGTTCACAAATCTTGACACAGACGTGTCGCCGGACCACGTTTTGGCTACCCCTTTTTCTTTTTCAAAGATTCAACAATCCAAAGCCGTTGCTTTTCCGGTATTGCATGGCCCAAATGGCGAAGATGGCACTGTGCAAGGGCTGTTTGAAACATTGGGTATTCCGTACGTTGGTTGTGGTGTATTGGCAAGCGCATGTGGAATGGACAAGCTAATCAGCAAACATTTGTTTGAAGTAGCAGGTCTTCCACAAGTGCCCTATGTTCCCGTACGTCGCAATGATTGGGAAGCAGATAAAGAATGTGTAATTCAGCAATGTGAAGAGAGTCTTGAATACCCGTTTTTTGTAAAACCCGCTAATCTAGGCTCAAGCGTAGGAATTTCAAAAGCAGAAACAGCTGAAGAGTTGATTGGTGCAATCAATCTGGCCTTTGAATACGATCGAAAAGTAGTTGTAGAACAAGGTGTACAAGCGCGTGAAATAGAAGTGGCTGTCTTAGGAAATGAAGATGTCCACACGTCTGTACCTGGAGAATTGGTCAAAGAACAAGCCTTCTATGATTATGATTCCAAGTATATAAACAATGACGTCGAGCTGAGTATCCCAGCCGATGTATCCGAGAGTGAAAAACAAACATTACGTGAATATGCCAAAGATGCTTTCTTGGCTATTGATGGCAGTGGGTTAAGTCGAGTGGACTTCTTTTTGACGGATGAAGGAACAATTTATATCAACGAAATCAATACGTTTCCAGGGTTTACCCAATTTAGTATGTATCCTCGCTTGTGGGAAAGTACAGGACTACATTATGGAGACTTAATTGAAGAGTTGATTCAGCTAGGCCTACAACGACACGCAGAAAGTCACAAATTTACGACACGTGATCGTTAAAGTTTTGTTCCAAAAAATCAGAACGAAAAAATAGTACGCAGCAAGAACAAAAGGCTACGGAGGGAACCAATGGGTAAATGGACATTAAGTGAAATAGGACGCGCTGTTCAAGCACAAAACGACATAGAAAAATGGGCTGACGTGTCTGTTGGCGGTGTAGCTTTCAATACACAAGACCTTTTGCCAGGAATGCTTTTTGTGCCTATCGTAGGCAATCGAAATGGACACGACTTTATCAAGGAAGCACAAATAAAAGGCGCAGTAGCAGCTCTTTGGAGTGAAGATTTGGCCGATGCACCTGAAGGGTTTCCAGTATTAAAAGTCTCAAACACTCTAGAGGCTTTGCAAACATGGGCGTCTTCTTATGTGGCAGAGACAAATCCAAAAATAGTCGCCATTACAGGCAGCAATGGAAAAACAACGACAAAAGATATGACTGAAGCTGTCTTGTCATCTACGTATAAAACGTATAAAACCCAAGGGAATTTTAACAACGATATAGGCATGCCGATGACCATGTTGCAAATGCCTCGTGGCACTGAAGTGCTAGTGCTTGAAATGGGCATGAGTGGTCCTGGAGAGATCAAGCAGTTGTCCGAATTAGCTCAGCCAGATATTGCAGTGATTACAATGATTGGAGAATCACATATCGGCTTTTTTGGCTCTCGCGAAGGGATTGCAGATGCAAAAATGGAAATCATTTCTGGCTTAAAGAAGACAGGTCTTCTTATTTATCCAGGAGCAGAGCCGTTGTTAAAAGACAGAACGACCATCTTGTCGGATGAACAAAAAAAGACATTTGGTTGGACAAAAGAGTGGGATGCATATCCGCTTGTGTACGAAAGTGGCAAGCAAGAAACCTGCTTTTCTTCAAATCTTGCACCCAAGACAGAGATTTGTTTGCCAGTACCAGGAACGTATAACATCCAAAATGCGCTTGCTGCTCTTTTAGTGGGAGATGCTTTAGGTGTGTCAATAGAAAAAAGTGCGCTTAAGTTGGCGGCGTTTGATCTAACCGAAAACAGATTGGAATGGGTCAGAGGAATCAATGGAAGTCTCCTTTTAAACGATGCGTACAACGCAAGTCCCACCTCCATGAAAGCCATCATTCGTGATTTTTCCACATTTGCTGTTGAAGGAAGAAAAAGAGTAGTTTTAGGAGATATTAGAGAGTTAGGCACTTTGTCAAAAGAGTTGCACCGAAGTATAAAGGAAGCTTTTGTCCCGGGAACTTTGGAGGAAGTGATTCTTTATGGCGAAGAAATGGCGGTTTTGTATGGAGAATTACAAGGAATCTTACCTGCTGAAGCTGTACGGTACTTCCCAGAAAATCAAGAAAAAATGATTCAATACTTACAAGAAAGCACTCAAAGTGGGGATTCTATTCTGCTGAAATCTAGTTTTGGGACAAACCTGTTGGCAGTTGTGGAGTCTTTAAAAGAAAAAAAATGAATCTTCGCTAAGCAAGGGCAACAAATCTTTTCCTAATAAAGAAGAAAAAAATTTGATAAACATTTTTTATCGTGGTACGATTACAAAGGAAAAAGGTTTGTAGGAACGTATTCGAACACTGAATAGGTTATGAAGACATTTATAGCGAAAAATCCGATAAGATAAAATGAATGGCAGTTCCCGGGGGTATAGCATAATTCTGTGCACCGGGATTTTTAGTAGGCAAAGAAAGAGGATTGCCATTTACACGTCGCGGCAAAGAGACCTCGGAACGTTAACAGGTGTCTTACTTTAGGCCCTATCCTAAGAGCAGTACAAAAAAGAAAGAAAAAACAGGAGGAACATGAGTGAAATTTAACGAACTCAATTTAGCACCAGAACTATTACAATCCATTGAAAGAATGGGATTTGAAGAAATGACCCCAATCCAAGAGCAAACCATTCCGTTTGCATTGGAAGGAAAAGATGTCATCGGACAAGCACAAACAGGAACGGGTAAAACAGCCGCTTTTGGTTTGCCGATGATTCAAAAAATCGATACACGCAACCGTAGAATACAAGGATTGGTTATTGCTCCAACGCGTGAATTGGCAATCCAAACACAAGAAGAGCTTTTCCGTTTAGGAAGAGATAAAAACGTTAAAGTACAAGTTGTGTACGGTGGAGCAGATATCCGTCGTCAAATTACGTCTTTAAAACAAAATCCACATATCGTGGTTGGAACTCCAGGAAGACTGTTGGACCATATCAAACGTAAAACCTTGAAATTACAAGACGTGGAAACACTTGTACTAGATGAATCAGATGAAATGTTAAATATGGGATTCATTGACGACATTGAATCCATCATTTCAGAAACACCGGATGCTCGTCAGACATTGTTATTCTCAGCTACAATGCCAGATAGTATCAAACGAATTGGTTTACGTTTCATGAAAAACCCTGAAACTGTTAAAATCAAAACAAAAACATTGTCTGCACCAAGTATCCAGCAGTACTACACAAAAGCGCGTGACGTTGAGAAGTTTGACGTGATGACAAGATTGATGGACATCCAAAATCCAGAAGCAACCATTATCTTTGGACGAACAAAACGAAGAGTAGATGAAGTGGCTAAAGGACTTGAAATGCGTGGATACAATGCCGAAGGAATTCATGGAGATCTTTCTCAAAGCAAACGAATGAGCGTTCTACGTGATTTCAAAAAAGGTCAAATTGATATTTTAGTTGCAACAGACGTCGCAGCTCGTGGATTAGATATTTCAAATATCACGCACGTCTTTAACTATGATATCCCTCAAGATCCTGAAAGTTATGTACACCGTATTGGACGTACTGGACGTGCAGGAAGAGAAGGAGTATCCATCACATTTGTTCAACCAAGCGAAATGGGTCACATGAAGACCATTGAAGCAATCACGAAACAACAAATGACTCCACTTCGTCCCCCAACCGATGACGAAGCATTGGAAAGCCAAATGAAAACAGCGATGTCTGAAGTTGAAAAACTACTTGAAGCCAAAGATTTAGATAAATTCAACAAGGCAGCAGATCGTTTGGTCTCCACATACTCAGCAGAAGATTTAGCTGCAGCGCTAATTAAATCTGTTGTAAAAGATTCAGCAGAAGTACCTGTAAAGATCACTCCTCAACGTCCATTGCCTTCAAGAGGTCGTTCAGGAGGCCGTTCTGGCGGTCGTTCAGGTGGATACAAAGGAAATAGAAGAGGCGGCAAGAGCTCCGGGTCTGGTGGAAACAGAGATCGCGGACGCAGCCGTGGACGCAGCAACCCAAACACGACAAACAAATAAACCACACATAAATAAATACGAACAA
Source organism: uncultured Carnobacteriaceae bacterium (assembly GCA_964482685.1). Lineage (GTDB taxonomy): Bacteria > Bacillota > Bacilli > Lactobacillales > Carnobacteriaceae_A > CAYZZA01. The sequence continues at coordinate 3,001 of CAYZZA010000014.1, read as the reverse complement.
GCATACAGAGAAACGATCCGTTTCTCTGTATTTTTAAAATAAAGGATAAAATGGGACATTATAAGCAAACACTGGTATTATACAATCAGGTGTCTGTTGTGGATGGTGTCTTATACATAATGAGGGGTGACCAAGTTGCTCTTTGGAATTGGTCTTGATTTAACGGAAATACCGCGTATCGAAAAAGCCTACCTAAAAAGAAAAACATTTCCTGAAAAGATTTTAACACGTTCTGAAATGGAGCTTTTTGCGAATATGCATGGACAGAGACAAATGGAGTTTCTAGCTGGACGCTTTGCTGCAAAGGAAGCTTTTTCAAAAGCAATGGGAACCGGCATAGGGAAAGTTGGTTTTTTGGATATCGAAATATTGCCTGATGAAAAGGGGCGACCGGTGATTACACGGTGCCCCTTTGACGGAAAAGCACATGTTTCTATTACACATACAACGGGGTTAGCAGCGGCACAAGTTGTCTTGGAAATGTAAAGTACAAGAAGAAAATGGGTGTCTTTTCCTATCTGCTCTACCGATAAAAGCCGAACATAAGAAACGGTACGAAAACGTGCCACAATTTGTTCATACGAAAGAACTTTTTTTATGATACACTCATGACGAATGGTTCTTTTCCATGTATAAATCTTTTGGGAGGCTATGATCATGGTGAGTGATAGCGAGAAAAAAATGACGGTTACGTTAAATGCCGATGTTTATGCTCAAGTGCAAAGTTATTGTGAACAAATGAGTCTCAATGAAAATGAATTTATGAATGAGATAATACACTGTTTTTTGGAAGACAGTCTTAAAATGCTGGATACCATGCGACAGGGATATGCTGATATGGCCTCGATAAATCTGGAGATTTGTACAGAATTTGAAGGATGTGACACAGAGGTGATATCCCTGGGTTAACGCACGTGGTACCTTCAGGGAGGAACCATTATGGTAAAACGGGGAGATATCTATTACGCAGACTTATCACCTGTTGTGGGATCAGAGCAAGGTGGAATGCGCCCTGTTTTGATCATCCAAAATAATGTGGGCAATCACTATAGTCCTACTGTGATTGTTGCGGCGATTACCACGAAAATACAAAAAGGCAAACTGCCAACACATGTAGATATTGAATCAAGCAAAGACGGACTGGAAAAGAAATCTGTTGTGCTTCTTGAACAAGTTCGCACAATAGACAAACTACGTTTACGAGATAAAATTACCGAGGTAGATCCTAAGATTATGAAATTAGTAGACGAAGCACTTGCAATTAGTGTGGGTCTTTCAAAGTAAAATCATCAATCATTAGGGTACATAGGACACACAAAGCCACAGAAAAAAAGCGAAGAAGAAAACTTCTTGGCTTTTTTTCTGTTTGGCTATACACTAATGTGGTTGCTGCAGTAAGGCAAAAAGACGGACTAAGTGCCCTAGTTGAAAATAGGAGAAAAAAATGAAAACAAAAGAATGGGTTATAAATGCAGTTGTTGCAAGTTTGTACATCGTGTTAACGGGATTTCTTGCTCCTTTTTCCTTTGGTGCAATTCAATTTCGTGTAGGAGAAATATTAAATCATTTAGTTGTGTTCGAACGTAAGTATATTGTTGGCATCGTTGCAGGCGTTTTTTTATCAAATCTGTTTTTTTCATCATTTGGTGTATATGATTTGTTGTTTGGAGTTTCTCATAGTCTAGTCTCTTTATTTTTCACGGTTCTTTTCACAAAAAATATAGAGAATGTGCGTGTTAAAATGGGAATCAACTCTGCGATGTTTGCCTTCTTTTCTTTTTTTATCGCTGCCATGCTCTATTTTGCAGCGGGACTTCCTTTTTGGATCACGTACGCTACAGTGGCGCTAGGGGAATTAGGCGTGATGCTAGTAGGAATTCCTTTGATGGAATACTTGAATAGACGACTTCTTTTTTCAGGTAAAAAATAAAAGAATCAATGGGGATGTTTTTCAAACAAAGAATGCTACTAAAGAGAGTGACGATGTAAAGCCTCTATACTAAAATCAAATAAAAGCCAGCCCTGTATCTGAAGAGTCAGATGAATAGGCTGGCTTTTATTTGGTTTACTAGTGTGTAAATCGAATGCGTGTTACTGAGGTTTGTGCAGGTTTTCTGATTCTACAATAGAAAATCCTTTTTTATCAAGTTGTTCTCTAATGAGTTCTAGTGTATCGCTGGTTACGCCAGGCTCCAACGTCATAATGGTTCGGCGAATTCTGTTTTCGGGATTAACGTCTAAGGTGATACAGCTGTTAATGGAGCAATGTTTGTTGATGATTTTAGAAATATTGGCAAGGTCTCCTCGTTCTCCGCTAGAAGCAATAGTTAGGACGAAACTACCTGTGTCGATGCTCCATGATTCCTGGAGCATGTCGAGTAAAGCGCTGTGTGTAAGTATGCCGAAAAAGTGATTGTTTTCATCTAGCACAGAGATGTAAGGCAAGTCTTTGATCATAAAAAATATTTTAAAAAAAGAGGACTCTAGATGGATATATTTAGTAGCATTTTTTAATAAATGTGTCACAGGAAGCGACATGTCTCCGCCATTTGCCTTGTGTCGGTAGATATGCATTTTATAGATATTTCCTCTAAAAATTTTTCCGGATTCATCTAGAACGGGCACACATCTATAGCCTGTATGCTCTAACATTTTGATGGCTTCTTCTAAAGTGACTTCTTCGTTTAGTGTGACGACATTTTTTTCAGGGATACAAAGAGACTTAATCAGCATTGTGTTTTCTCCTTTTGTTTTAATTGTATTTTCATCTATCTATTAGATACTATCATATTTAGAGAAAAGACGGAACAAACTTTTGGAAGACACCTTTATTAAGCAACATCAGTGAGTGTTCTAAAAAGATTCTTAGATAAAGAGGATGTAAGAAAATTTTAAATTCGATTGAGAGCGTGTCTAGACTCCATTTAAATAAGTAGTGCTATAAAAGATAGAAAGAACTACTCAATTAGAAACAAGGGACCAGCACATAATGGAGGGAGAC
>CAYZZA010000013.1:0-30518 GCA_964482685.1 uncultured Carnobacteriaceae bacterium | reverse complement strand
GTGTGGGACTTGTGCTATCTCCACATATATAAAGAGGGTTCCTGTACTTTCTCTTTGTATATTTTTTACGATATTATTTCTTTCTTCCTATTTAAGGATTATGTTTCGAAAAAGTGTGTGTGTTTTTTGCACACGATTTTTTCGAATGTTTCTACTATAACGTACTCGTATCTAAAGAACAAGGCAGGAAAAAAAGAAGACTCTTCAACTAAAATAGGGCAAGAGGGCGCACACGCAAAAAAAGAAAAAGGAATTGCATTCATAAAAGAGGCATGAACATGATAAGATGGAAGAAGGGACTGTGAGAAATGGTACGTCTTCACTCAAGAACGAAAGTCGGAGATGAAGAGGTGTTTGTCACGAAGAGACGCGAAATATCCACACAGCTGTGTATGTGAGGAAGATTTACCTGAAAGACAGGAGTAGCTCCAAGGAACACGTATGTAGATACAAACCTATACATACAAGAAAATAACCCAAAAAGGAGGGAATTAGATGAAACAAACGATACAAGTAGAACGTACGTCGAAAAAATCAAAAAGATCCACACACAGATGGCTTTTCTTTTTTTGTATCTGGTTAGTTGGCAGACTAGGGACAATAGAGGTTTTGGCAGCACCTACATATCCCACGCCTACTTCTTCTTTTTATGTGTTAGACGGTGCGGATGTCCTATCAGACAAAACGGAAGCGACCATCATTGATACGGGGGTGAGGTTTGAACAAACTCGAAGCCAACCGCAAATTGTGGTTATAACGGTCGAGTCGTTAGAAGGAATGTCCGTGGAAGAATACGCAGTAGAGGTATTTGAGCAATGGGGTATTGGACAAGAAAAAGAAGACAATGGTGTGTTGGTATTATTTGCCAAGCAAGAGCGCAAAATAAAGATTGAAGTGGGATATGGTTTGGAAGGACGGATTCCAGATGGAAAAGCAGGTCGGATTTTGGATGACCATCTTGGTGCCCTTCAAGACGATGCATTTGATGAAGGACTTGCAGGGATTTACGACGATTTAGTGGAAGAGGTCAAAGCAGAGTATTTTATCGAAGTAGACAGTGATCAAAACTTTGTGGAACCGTCGTCTAGCCAAATTGATCAACTCAAGCAAGAACAAGCTGCTCGAACGAAAAAAATCATTTACGCCGGTCTTGTGTTGCTTGGGCTGGGTATCGTATGGCTTTTTGTGGCACTAAGAAAATGGAATAAAAGGCAAGAGGCGCGTAGAATAGAAGCACGCCGACAATTAGAAAAAGAGGCCACTGCCTTTTATGCCAAGCATCACGGTGGTGCGCATGCAGATATAGAAGAGATGATTGCGTATAAACGACGTATTGATTTGGAAAGACAACGAAAAGAAAAAGAAGAAAAAGACCGCAATCGTGCGATGCGTGCATTGGAAAAAACCCATCCACGTGGAAGCATCACCGAACAAATGATTCAAGCTTACTTGGTAAAAGAAGCATTTGAATTACGTCGGAGACAAGAAGCCGAGCGTATCCGTAACCAAGACCAAGGTCCATTTGGAGGGTCAGGTGGTAGTTTTGGTGGAGGTGGCTCTTCCGGAGGCGGGGGTGCATCCCGCGGATTTTAAATAAGTCTTTTCACATCATACGGGCTAAATTCTGAAAACTTTATGAAAAAACACACATGTAAAGGCTTTTATGGACAAATGTAAATTGCACTCTCATGTGTGAACATGTAAAATGAAACTAGTACAGTGTCGGAAGAAAAAGACATCTCAACACATGACAAGATGTTTTGTACTGTACGTGTGGAAAACACAATATGATAGACGGAGGATTGGCTGTGCAGTTAAATTATCAAGACATGATTTTCCAATTTATTGGTGGCTTGGGGATCTTTTTGTTTGGACTCAAGTATATGGGAGATGGGCTTCAAAAATCTGCCGGAGATCGACTCAAGGATATTTTAAATAAATTTACCTCTACCCCTCTTCGAGCTGTGATGGCTGGAATTATTGTTACCGTATTGATTCAGAGTAGTTCTGGAACGACGGTACTTGTTGTTGGATTAGTCAGTGCTGGTTTCATGACATTAAAACAGGCTATCGGAGTAGTCATGGGGGCCAACGTTGGAACGACCATTACTGCGTTTATTATTGGATTTAATATCGGTGCGTATGCACTGCCCATCATGGGTGTAGGGGCATTGCTCCTCTTCTTTTCTAAACGAAGCTTTGTCAACGCGATAGGACAAGTCATTTTTGGGTTTGGAGCTTTGTTTTTTGGACTCAATCTAATGGGGGCTGGTATGCGTCCATTAGAAAACTTGCCTCAGTTTAGAGACATGATGGTTCGCTTGTCAGATAGTACTACGTTGGGTGTGTTAACCGGAACCGGGATGACATTGGTCATGCAAAGTTCTAGTGCTACCATCGGGATTTTACAGGAATTGTATGGACACGGCAGTGTCACATTGAGAGCAGCACTACCTATTTTATTTGGAAGCAACATTGGAACAACAATTACTGCGGTAATCGCATCTGCCGGAGCAAGTTTGACTGCAAAGCGCACTTCTGCGTTTCATGTCATCTTTAACTTGTTGGGAACGGTCTTCATACTCGCTATTTTGCCTGTGTTTACCATTGTCTTAGTCTCTATTTCACAAGCTTTAAACTTAAATCCAGAGATGCAACTGGCTTTTGCCCACGGTATCTTTAACGTTTTGAACGTTGTGGTTCAAATTTGGTTTATTGATTTCTTTGTGAAATTAGTCACACGACTTATCCCAGGAGAAGAACGATTGATTGAATATGATCCATCGCATTTAGACGCCAAATTGCTGCAAGGAGTCCCATCGGTTGCATTAAACCAAGCGCGTCTTGAGATTGGACAAATGGGCAAGTTTGTCACAGAAGAATTTGCTGCTACGTTTAATCATTACACAAACCAAGATGAAGAAAGCAGAGGAGACGTTTTGAAATTGGAAGAGGTGGTCAATCAAATTGACCATAGCTTAACCAACTACGTCATGAAAATTTCTGAGAATAACTTAACTGAAACAAATACAAATGAGCAAGGAATTATTTTGGACGTTACAAAATATTTGGAACGAATTGGCGATCACTGCGAAAATATTGTGAAAAATATTCAAGAAGCTATGCAAGTGGCACAAAAAAACAATAGAGCAAACAAACTCAAAGAAGAAACAAAAAGGGTGTTTTATGATGATGACCTTGTGCAATTGTTTGGGTTAGTCGGAAAAAACATCGAAGAATGTATGCAAGCCTTTGTAGAAGATGATTACAAAGCAGCCCACCGTGTCATTGATCGCGAGAAAGAAGTAAATGAATTGGAACGAAGTATTCGAAATCGATACATTGCTCGCTTGAACGAGGGAATTGGGCGTCCATCTGATGGAATTCTGTTTGTAGACATTGTCTCGAACTTGGAACGAATCAGTGACCATACGGTAAAAATAGCCAAACATACATTAGGGATTCGGTATCCCTTTAATGTCAACCAACCAGGGATGAAAAAACACGTCCACTTGGCTTCAGATGACGCTTAAATCTCTCACATCATTCGATAGATTATGAAAGACTTGGTACGCAACGACAAAAAGAAAGGGAGTGAAACATGCATGTCTAGAAAGAAAAAGTCTGGTACGATTCCTGTGGAATTGATTGAAGTAAAAGGCTCCACAGAAGGCGACTTGAAAGTTCATGTTCAAATTCATGGAGAAACCGTTGGAAGTGTGACACAAGAAAAAGACGAATCTGTCATTGCTTGTTTTCCATCTGGTCGAGAACAAACATTTCCTACCTTAAATGATGGCGTAGAAGCAATCTTACGAGAGTACAACTTACACAATTAAAAAAGAAAACGAAAAATCTCCAAGACTGAAGTATTCTTCAGCTTTGGAGATTTTTATATAAAAGTAGACAATCGTCTCTCTTTTGGTAAAGTAGCGGTAGAGAAATGTATGTAGTTGTCTTTTATGTGGTTGAGGAGAAGAAAAAAGGAGGAGCGTTATGGCAGAACCAGTTGAAGCAAAGACAAAACAAGATAACTTGATTCAGTTTATCAAAACCGTTCAAAAAAATTGGGAGCGAGCTGATCTCACGTCCCGTTCGGCAGAAATGGCCTACTACACGTTGCTATCGTTGTTTCCATTAATTTTGGTGTTTGTAAACTTATTGCCTTTGCTGCCCATCCCACAAAAAGAAGTACTAGGGTATTTGTCTGTCGGGTTGCCAAGCAATGTGTACGCAGTTATCCAACCTATCATCAAAACTTATTTGACCAGTGCAAGTGGAGGGGTATTGTCTATTGGACTCATCACCTCTATTTGGTCAGCTAGTGAGATCAATCTCGTCTTGCGCACCGTATTGGATCAGATTTACGGGATTGACTCTGAGGACAATTATCTTGTGTCACGCATTTTGTCATTTGTGTTTATGGTCTTTTTAGGCGCTATTTTATTGGGCACTATGTTTGTAGTGGCATTTGGGCGACAAGTCCTTGCGTTTGTGGAAACGGTGATTGGTATTGATTTCCCACTTATTCAGCGCATTCTAGGTTTTAGATGGGTAGTTCTTGTCTTGATTTTGTTCTTGTTCTTTTTAATCATGTACCATGTATTTCCAAAACATCATCTAAAGCTAAAATATTCACTTCCAGGGACAGTATTTTCAACAATTGGATGGGTTTTGTTGTCCCAGTTTTTTTCTTTGTACACAAAATTCACTGGTGGAGACGCAGTAACCAACAGTACGTTTGGTGGATTTATCATCTTAATGCTTTTTTTATATATATCTGGGATGGTTACTTTTTTAGGGGCGCTTCTAAATTCTCTTTACTTTGAAGTTACAACAAATCAAACAGTTTCAGAGTATCACCGCGCACACACAAAACAAAAAGAGTTGGAACAAGAAGGAACCCCTACGTACCCAGCCGAAGATACGGTGTTGTTAAAACGAAAATTAGTCCATGTGATTCATTTAGATCAAAAAGAAGCACAGGCATGGACAGATAAAGAAGCAAAAGACGAAAAGGATTCACACCTCTTTTAATTTGAGTTGTTTCCTATATAATAGATTAGACTACTTGCCGAAAAAAGAACGAGAAAACGAAAGCTTGGAAGAGACGTTTAGCGTTAAGTTCTCAAAGATTTTCTAAAAATCAATCTTAATAAACATGGTTGGAACAAAAGCGCCTACAAAAGAAAAAAGAAGCAAAAAAGAGAAGTTAAGAAAAGAGTCTCAAATGCCACACATGTTTGGAAAAGATAGAAGGAGAAAACTATGCAAAATGAAAAAAAAGAATCAAAAATAGACTACGGCATTATTTTGTCGGTCTTATTGCTGGCACTAATTAGTGTTTCCACTCTTTTTGCGACGACGTATCTCATTGCAGAAGGGTCTCTTGTTCCTACCATTATGCAAACCATCTGGTTTGTTATAGGAACAATCTCAGTGATTGTGATGATGCAGTTTGATTCTGAGCAACTATGGAAAATTGCCCCTTATGCCTACGGGTTAGGAATTGTGTTGTTGATTCTGGTCTTGTTCTTGTATGACCGCCCGCTTTATGCAACTGCTGGTGCACGAAGTTGGTTTCGAATTGGTCCGTTAACGTTTCAACCTTCTGAGGTTGCTAAAATATCATATATCCTTATGTTGGCTCGGGTTGTGACCAAGCATAATAGCCAATATTTGACCCATACCAACGAATCTGATTTTTATTTATTGGCAAAAATAGCAGGTATCTCAGCTCCACCAATCATCTTGATATTTGTCCAAACCGATTTAGGAACCGCCTTGGTTTTTCTAGCCATTATGGCAGGGGTTATCCTTGTCTCAGGAGTAAGGTGGCAGATTCTTGTGCCTGTCTTTTTGGTCGCGGGTGGTTTGGCCGCGGCATTGATTTACACGGTTGTCTACAACCGCGAGTTTTTGATCAAGCTAGGCTTTAGAACATACCAATTTAAACGAGTCGATTCATGGTTGGATCCGTACCACGATGCGTCTAATGCATCTTTTCAGTTGGTTCAATCGCTTAAAGCGATTGGGTCTGGCCGGATTTTTGGAAAAGGGTTTGGGGTATCAGAAGTATACGTACCTGTTCGAGAGTCAGATATGATTTTTTCAACCTTTGCGGAAAATTTTGGTTTTATTGGTGGTGCAGCGCTAATTTTGATTTATTTTATGCTGATTTATCAAATGGTCAGTGTCGTTTTCCATACAAAAAATGAATTTTACGCGTATGTCGCAACTGGCGTAATCATGATGATTGTGTTTCATGTTTTAGAAAACATCGGCATGAACATCGGATTGCTTCCATTAACGGGGATTCCTCTCCCTTTTATTTCTCAAGGTGGTTCGGCACTCTTAGCCAACATGCTTGGGGTGGGACTTGTGATGTCTATGCGGTATCATTACCGAAGTTATATGTTTTCGGGTGAGGGAGAAGACTTCCATTAACGAAAGAACAACATAAATAGGAAGAAAAGAAAAAGTAAACGAGATGAGTCTAAAAAAGGAGGAGACAACAGATGGATAAAAACGATGCGCGTGTTCAAGAAAAGACCGGCAACGAATTTTGGGTGGAAGAAAAAGACGGCGTCTTGACTTTGCGATTTACACAAGCAGCCCAAGAAGAAGTTGGCACCATTATGTATGCAGAATTGCCTTTGGAACAACAGACTTTAAAAAAAGGCGATGTGCTGATTAGCGTAGAAGGGGATAAAGCAGTCACTGAATTTCTTGCACCTGTTTCGATGAAAATTGTTCAATGGAACACGCAAATTGAAGAAAATCCAGAACAGTTACACGCAGCTGATCCAGCAAACAATTGGATAGTTTCCTACACGCACCTCCTCGACACGTCAGTGAGATGAGAAAGAAATGAGAAAATGGTGAAGGTAAGAGTTGACAATCGCTAGAATCATGTGCTATACTGTGTTTAATTAGAAAATGATACGATATAAAATGCGTTGAGAAGAAGAGTAAATCCAAGACAGCATGCAAAGAGAGCCTTCGTTTGGTGAGAGAGGGTCATGTGAGCAGGATTGAATATGGTCTTTGAGCAGAAGTGGTGAGAGACAATCTTAAGCCATTTCCGGGTGCATCCGATAACATGCCGCAGTATACACGGATACCTAAACTCCCGAGTACTGGCTGAGCTTTTCTTTAGCGATAAAGAAGAGAAACAAAGGTGGTAACACGAAAGCACACTTTCGTCCTTTTTGAGTAGCGATACTCGAAAAGGGCGTTTTTTGTTTTTTAAAGGAAAAAAGGTATTTATCGAGAACAAAGATTGGTGGGCCCTATGAACAGAGTCAAACAAATACGAAAGGATGTGTCGGCATGATCCGCTTAGAAAATGTCTCAAAAGTATTTAAAACGAAAAGCACGACCGTACACGCAGTTGACCACGTTGATTTAACCATTGAAAAAGAAGACATTTACGGCATCATTGGATATTCCGGAGCTGGAAAAAGTACGTTGATTCGGTTGTTAAATGGACTTGAAAAACCAACGAGTGGGAAAGTTTGGATTGGAGACAATGAACTGACCGCTTTACATGGAAAAGACTTGCGCAAGGAACGCCAAAAAATCGGCATGATTTTTCAACATTTCCACTTGCTTTGGAGCCGTACGGTTTTGGAAAACATTATGTTTCCTTTAGAGATTGCCGGAGTTCCAGCAGCCAAAAGACAAGCCAAAGCACGTGAGTTGATTGACTTGGTTGGGCTAAGTGGCAGGGAAGACGCCTATCCATCTGAGTTATCCGGAGGACAAAAACAGCGAGTAGGCATTGCGCGTTCGTTAGCTAACGAGCCAACATTGTTGTTGTGTGACGAAGCCACTTCCGCCTTAGATCCAGAAACAACGGACCAAATATTGGATTTACTTGTTGCAATCAACCGTCGACTAGGTTTAACCATCGTCTTGATTACACACGAGATGGCAGTTGTGCGAAAGATATGTAACAAGGTAGCTGTGATGGAGGAGGGACGAGTCGTGGAAGAAGGTGCGGTGATGGACGTATTTAAACGTCCTAAAGAACCCATTACAAAAAAATTTGTCCGGCAAGACACAGGACAAGATCAGCCAGATACAGTGCGAGTCTTGGAAGATTTGCGGACACAATTCCCAACCGGAAAAATTATCCGCTTAATCTTTAGTCCAGGTTCAGCTAAGATGCCTGTCATTACCAAAGTTAGCCGTACTCGAGATGTGGATATCAATATCATTCAAGGAACTATTCAATCCACAAAAGAAGAATCCGTAGGCTCGTTGCTCGTTCAGCTAACCGGAGAGGACCGCGCGATTGGGGACACCATTCAAGATTTTAAAGACTTTGGGGTTCAAATTGAAGAGATGGATGTAGGTGATGTACATGAGTGAAATCCAAGCAACGATTTTAAAATACATACAATTTTCAGATGTAAACTGGGAAAAGGTGTGGAGTGCAACAACAGAGACATTATATATGACGGCCGTATCGGTTGTTCTCGTATTTTTCATTGGGTTAATTTTAGGGTTGGTGTTGTACCAAACCCAAAAAGGAGACACAGCCCTGCAAAAGATTCTTTATCGCATCATCTCAGTAATCGTGAACTTCTTTCGTTCCGTTCCATTTCTTATACTGATCGTTCTCCTCATTCCGTTTACTAAATTACTACTACAAACCATTACAGGGCCAACAGCAGGGCTGCCAGCTCTCGTGTTTTCAGCTGCTCCCTTTTACGCTAGACTTGTAGAAAGTTCGTTCAAAGAAATTGACAAGGGGGTGATTGAAGCAGCAGAAGCGATGGGTGCAAGCAAAGGCCAACTAGTGGCGAAAGTATTGATTCCAGAAAGTTTGCCTACCCTAATTTCGGGCATTACCACAACAGGGATTTCAATTGTTGGGTACACCGCCATGGCAGGGGTCATTGGGGCTGGAGGACTAGGGAATTTAGCGTACCTCGTAGGATTCCAGCGCAACAAGCCAACGGTTACCCTTGTTTCAACCGCTATTATTTTAGTGATAGTCTTTTTTATCCAACTTATAGGCGATCTATTGGTCAAAGCGGTAGACAAGAGATAGAAGGTATCGTTAAGAGATAAAACGATGCATGTGGTGCACTATATGCATCAGATAGAACAGTCATAGCAAAACATATCCAACTACACAAACAAAAAACATAAAAACAGGGGGAAACAAACATGATAAACATAACAAGGTATAAAAAATGGTTGACAGCAGGAATTGCGGCGACAACATTATTTATCGCAGGGTGTGGAGCAGGCAACACAACAGAGGACACCACTGGTTCAACAGACACTACTGAGACAGCTGAAGCAACGGGTACACTAAAAATTGGAGCATCCAATATTCCACATGCAGAGATTTTAGAGTTTGTAAAACCAAAATTAGAAGAACAAGGTATTGAATTGGACATTATCACGTACAACGATTACATTTTGCCTAACGTGGCTTTAGACGAAGGAGATATCGATGCCAACTATTTCCAACATGGCCCTTACTTTGAAGAGCAAGTTGCTCAAAACGACTTTGACTTTGTAAACTTAGGAGCTATTCATATCGAACCCCTTGGTGGATACTCAAAGAGACACGATTCTTTAGAAGACCTTCCAGATGGCGCAAAAATTCTTGTTAGCAGCAGCGTGCCTGATCACGGGCGTGTGATTGGAATTCTTGAAGAAGCTGGTCTTGTGACAGTCAAAGAAGGCGTTGATTTAACACAAGCCTCTTTTGATGATATTGCCGAAAACCCTCGTAACCTTGTCTTTGAATCTGAATTTGAGGCAGCTTTAATGCCTACATTGTTAGAAGAAGATGAGGGAGATGTTATTTTCATTAACTCAAACTTTGCGGTCGACCACGACTTAAATCCAGTCAAAGACTCTATCGCACTTGAGAACACTTCATCTCCATATGGAAACGTGATTGCAGCTCGAGCAGAAGACAAAGACAACAAGCTGATTGCAGCTTTGATTGCAGAGCTGCAGTCTCAAGAAACACACGATTATATTACAAAAACATGGGATGGCGCTGTTGTTCCTGTAGAAAAATAAATAATACGATTATGAAAACAAGAACGTAGAATAATTATTCCATGTTCTTGTTTTTTTTTGTCTTGACTATTGAATGGGCAGACAGTATACTTTCAATATCATATGAGAAAAAACTCATAGACTTTTAACGCAATTATTTTATTAGGAGGAATATGAATGGCCAGAAAAAATAGATGGAAAATGTATGCGACAAGCTTGGCAGCGATGACCCTTCTTGCAGCATGTGGAGGAGCCACAGATGATGGGGCAGAGGCACCGGATTCTTCTGTGACCACCGATGGCATAGCGGGTGGGGAAACGCTAAATGTTCAGATTGACGTGGAAGTAGCTTCCATGGATCCTCAAATTGCGACTGATGGCGCATCTCTTGAAGTATTAGCAAACACAATCGATGGATTGTATCGTACCGATACAGATGGAAGTACTGTTCCCGCTCTTGCAAAAGAAACGGAAGTTAGTGAAGATGGATTAACCTACACATTTAAATTACAAGAAGATGCAGTTTGGACAAACGGCGAAAAAGTAACTGCTAATGACTTTGTCTATGCGTGGCAAAAATTAGTTAACCCTGAGACAGGGTCAGAATACAGCTACATCATGGGCGTTGCTGGTGTAGAAAATGCAGATGAAATTACAGCAGGCACAAAAGAACTCGATGACCTTGGTGTAGTCGCATTAGACGACACAACATTGGAAGTTACTTTGTCTCACCCAGTACCATTTTTTGAAAGTTTGATGACATTCCCACCTTTCTATCCAATGAACGAAAAATTCATGGATGAAGTAGGCGAGAATTACGGTTCATCTGCGGATACATTAGTGGCAAACGGTGCCTTTAAAGTAACGTCTTATGAGCCCGCCACTACAAAAATCGAATTAGAAAAAAATGATACCTATTATGATGCAGACAGCATAACACTAGGTGGACTAACGTACCAAATTATCAAAGATTCTCAACAAGCCATGTTGTCCTACCAAAATGGAGACTTAGATGTTGTTGTGCTTGCAGGGGAACAAGTTGACTTGTTTAAAGACGATCCTGAATTCTCAAACATCCAAGCTGGGTACCTCTGGTACGTATCTCCAAACACACGCGTTCCAGCGCTAGACAATACAAACCTCAGAAAAGCTATTGGGATGTCTATGGATAAACAAACTGTAGCAGATACAGCCCTAAAAGACGGTTCTATTCCAGCTGACTTTATCGTGCCACAAACACTTGCCACAGGACCAGATGGAAAAGATTTCCGTGAAACAGGTGGAACATTCTTAGAGTACAACCCTGAAGAAGCGAAAAAACACTTCGAAGAAGCAAAAGAAGAATTGGGCGACGACGAGTTCACATTTAGTCTGATTGTTGAAGACACAGAAAGTTCTATCAACGTGTCTCAAATGTTGAAATCTCAAATTGAAGAAAACCTTGAAGGCGTGACGATTGAAATCGAACAAATGCCTAAGAAAACAAGACTCGAAAGAATGCAAAACGGGGACTATGAACTTGGATTGACAAGATGGGGCCCAGACTACGCAGACCCAATGACCTACTTAGAACTTTGGTTAGAAGGAAACTCATACAACACGGGTGACTGGAAAATGGATGAATACAATGAAATCATTGAAAGTGCTCAGTCTGGAGACTTGGTCTTAGATAAAGAAGCTAGATGGGAAGCTTTACATGAAGCAGAAGCTCTCTTACTTGGCGATGCAGCGGTTCTTCCTTTGTACCAAAAAGGTAGTGCGGTCATGACAAAAGACAACATTTCTGGCGTTGACTTCCACGCAGTTGGAATTCCACGTATCCTAAAATACGCTACAAAAGAATAAGCAGTTCAATTAATTGAGAAGACGCATAGAGAGAAGACATCGGGTTAGCTTGTATCCACACTGTCTATCCTTCTGTCGGCGTCTTCTTTCTTTTTAACAAACAATTTCTTTGGAAAGGACTGGAACAATGAAAAAATATGTCACGAAGCGTGTCTTAATGTCTATCCTCACTCTCCTTGTTATTGTCCTGGTTCTGTTTGCCTTAATGCAGCTGATGCCAGGATCTCCATTTAACGATGAAAAATTAACGTTAGACCAACAAATGATTTTAAGAGACAAATATGGATTGAATGATGCGGTCATCATACAGTTTGTGCGTTATGTTAAAAATATGGTCACGGGAGATTTTGGAAAATCATACACGATTTCCAAAAACACAGATGTGTCTCTCCTATTAAAAACAAGATTGCCAGTCTCACTCGTGCTAGGGGCATGGTCCATTGTGATTGGCACAATCGCCGGTTTATCTTTAGGGGTATTTGCGGCTTTAAAGCACAATACATTCTGGGATACAATCGCAACTTTTTTATCGGTTATCGGGGTTTCGATCCCATCTTACGTATTTGCTCTAGGTCTTTCCTATTATTTTGGCTTCCGACTAAAAGTCTTTCCTATGCTTTTTAATGCCAAAGACGGCTATTTGGCGTATGTCCTTCCAGCTTTGGCTTTGAGTATGACGGTAACCGCCACGGTTGCCCGGTTTACGAGGACTGAAATGATTGAAGTGATGAACTCCGATTACATTCAGCTTGTCGAAAGTAAGGGAGTATCTGGAATTCATTTGATTTTTAAACACGCACTTCGAAATGCGTCGATTTCAATCATTACCATTTTAGGCCCTCTAGTTGTAAGTTTGATGACTGGAAGTTTGGTTGTTGAAAAAATCTTTTCTATCCCTGGGATTGGGCAGTTGATGATTCAAGCCATCCAATCCAATGATTATAACGTAATTTTGTCTTTAGCATTTGTCTACAGTGCCTTATATGTAGGTGTAATGTTAATCGTAGACATTTTATACGGCGTACTTGATCCAAGAATACGGTTAGCAAAGGAGAATACAAATGGATAATCCTATCCCGGACACACAAAAGATAAACGATCGCTTTGTATTCCTTGGGCAACCAGACATTCAGCACGATGAAGAAGAACATACCGAAGACGCCCATTGGGTTCAGATGATTCGCAAGGTCGCAAAAAACAAAGGATCTGTATTTGGGTTTATTATGATTGTGTTGATTGTCTTTTTAGCCTTTATTGGACCAAGTCTTTCTGGATATGAGTTTGATGAACAAATATCTGGACATGAAAGCATGGCGCCACGAATTCCTGGAATTGAAAAACTCGGTATTTTCGATGGCTCAGAAACACTAAAAACCTCAACAGGTGAATTAAAAGTCAATAAATATGAAAAGTTAGAAAATGGAGAAGATGTGTACCACTGGTTTGGAACAGATGTCCTAGGTCGTGATTTGTTCACACGGACATGGGTTGGAACACAAATCTCTTTGTATATCGCATTGGTTGCGGTTGTAGCTGATGTCTTGATTGGGATGACCTTTGGGATGATTTCAGGGTACTACGGGGGCGCCATTGACAACATTATGCAGCGGTTCCTAGAAGTGTTAAATGGAATTCCAAGTCTTGTCGTGGTCACGCTGCTAATCATTGTCTTAAAGCCAGGTCTTTTAAGTATCACACTAGCCATTGCTTTAACAGGCTGGATTGGGATGAGCCGAATTGCTCGTGCATCGATGTTAAAATTGAAAGAAAGCGAATATGTCTTGGCTGCAAAAACAATGGGAGCAAAAGATTTTAACCTAATGTTTAAGGAAATCTTGCCAAACATTTTCTCACAGCTTTTGATTATGTCCATGTTCTCCATTCCAAACGCTATTTTTACAGAAGCCTTCTTGGCATTCGTTGGAATTGGGATTCCAGTTCCAATGGCATCATTAGGTTCACTTATTTCTGAAAACTTTAAATCATTGACGACACATTTTTATATGATGGTTCCACCTGTGCTTGTATTGGGCTTGTTGATGCTTAGTTTCAACTTGCTCGCTGATGGATTACGAGACGCATTGGATCCAACATTGAAGGAGGTTTAGCCCTATGACAAAGCAAAGAGAAAAAGTACTGGAAATAAGAGATTTAGAAATTGAATTTAAAACATCCAGTGGTCCTCTACGTGCTGTACGAGGAGTCGATTTGGATTTGTATAAAGGAGAAACCGTCGCCATTGTAGGAGAGTCTGGTAGTGGAAAATCCGTTACTGTAAAAGCCATTATGGGAATTTTAAGTAAGAACGGGAAAATTAAAAAAGGCAGCATCCACTATACGTACGAAGACAACAACCAAGAGGTCACAAAAAACTTGTTGGAGTTTTCAAAAAAACAAATGAGACGCACAATTAACGGCAAACGTATTGCGATGGTCTTCCAAGACCCGATGACGTCTTTAGACCCAACTATGAATATTGGCAACCAAATCATGGAAGGCATGCAAACCCACTACAACACACCTAAAGCAGAAGCGCATAAAAAAGCGGTCGAGCTATTGGAACTTGTAGGAATCACCGATGCAGAAAATCGCATGAAAAACTATCCGCACCATCTATCTGGAGGAATGCGTCAACGGATTGTAATCGCCATTGCATTGGCATGCGACCCGGATGTGTTGATTTGTGACGAACCTACCACTGCGTTGGACGTAACGATTCAAGCAAAAATTCTAGAATTAATCAAATCAATTCAAGAAAAAACCGGCATTTCTGTTATTTACATTACCCATGATTTAGGTGTTGTAGCGAAAGTAGCTGACTACGTGAACGTAATGTACGCTGGACGTGTTGTAGAAAAAGGGACGACAGATGAGATTTTCTACAACCCAAAACATCCGTATACTTGGGGTCTGTTGTTGGCAATGCCAGACATGACGACAGATTCAGATGTGTTGTATTCAATTCCAGGAAATCCACCGAATATGACCAAGAAAATTGTTGGCGATCCATTCTTTCCCCGAAACGCGTATGCTCTACAAATTGATCAAGAAGAAGAACCACCTATGTTTGAAATTACAAAGAGTCACTCCGCAGCCACATGGTTATTGAGTGAAGAGAGTCCTGAAATTGATATCCCTGAAGAACTAGCTACACGAATTGCACGCATGAGGGAGGAGGAGAAGTTATATGGAGTCAGCTAAACCGATTCTTTCTGTGAATAATTTGAAACAATATTTTAAAGTAAGTCGAAATTACTCGGTTAAAGCAGTCGATGGGGTTTCTTTTGAGATTTATCCAGGTGAGACGTATGGATTGGTAGGAGAGTCTGGAAGTGGAAAATCGACTATCGGACGTTCGGTCATTCGCTTGCATGATATTACCGACGGCACCATGGAATTTAATGGACAAGACATCTCTGGGAAAATGGATAAAGAGACAGAATCGATGTTGCGCACAAAAATGCAAATGATTTTCCAAGACCCGATGGCAAGTTTGAATCCGAGAAAAAACGTTATGGATATCGTAGCCCACGGGCTAGATTTGCACAACAAAGCTGGTTCCAAGCAAGAGCGTAAACAAAAAGTGCTTGAAATCTTAGAACGAGTGGGACTCTCCAAAGATTTTGCTGGTCGCTTCCCAAGTCAATTTTCTGGCGGTCAAAGACAGCGACTTGGAATCGCCAGGGCGCTCATAATGGACCCAGATTTAATCATTGCGGACGAAGCCATTAGTGCATTAGACGTATCCATTCAAGCACAAATTGTAAACTTAATGAAAGAAATTCAAAAAGAAACAAACGTTGCGTATATGTTTATCGCCCACGACTTATCGATGGTTCAGTACATCTCAGATCGTATTGGAGTGTTGCACCTAGGGCATATGCTAGAAACAGGTACTACAGAAGAAATCTTTTCTAACCCGATTCATCCATATACACGTTCATTGCTATCGGCTATTCCGCATGCCAACCCAGCTGTTGAAAAGAAACGGGTCGCCTTGGGATACGATTACGCCACAAGTGGCATTGATTATGAAAAAGGAATCGCTCACACTATTGAAGGAACCCACACTGTTTTAGGAACACCGGAAGAAATCAAAAAGTGGACGAGTCAAGACAACATGCAAGAAGTATTGGGACTTTAAACATAAAACAAAAAAGTCCAAATAGTACGTAGACAAATTTTCCATATGAATGAAGCCCCCGCTTATCACTGTGATAAGCGGGGGCTTCTTTTCTACAAAGGTTATTTAGTGCTTTCTAGAGGGCATTCAATTATTTGTAAAGAATTCCTTTTCGTGAAACCACAATAGAAAACCAAGTTGTTTTTTAGCCAAAAGAAATAACAAGAAAAGAAAAAAGGTCAATCGAAGCGTTCTGGATTCCAGCCCACACGTTCATTTTTGTTTAAAGAATCAATGAAGGTCATGTCTTCGTCTGATAGTTCAAAATCAAAAATGTCCGCATTTTCTTCAATTCGTTCTTTATGCACTGATTTTGGAATGGTGATGACGCCAATTTGCCAATCCCAACGCAAAATAATTTGGGCGACACTTTTGTTGTGTTTTTTGGCTATTTTCTTCAACTCTTTGTTGTCCAATAGCTGTCCACTTCCAAGTGGAGAATAGGCTTCTACAACAATGCCTCTTGACTGGCAGTATTCGCGTAAAGGAACTTGTGAAAGAAAAGGATGCAATTCAATTTGGTTGACCATAGGCACAATTTCAGCCGTTTCTAGTAACTTTTCCATATGATGTTCGTGGAAATTACATACCCCAATGGCGCGTACTTTTTTCCGTTTATACAACGTCTCGAGTGCTTGCCACGTTTCCACAAATGTCTCGGCTAAAGGCCAGTGAATCAAATACAAATCAATGTACTCAAGCCCTAACTTCGTGAGACTCGTCTCAAAAGCAGCAAGAGTTTGTTCATATCCTTGATCAGAGTTGGCAACTTTTGTGGTGACAAAGATGTCTTCTCTTTTAAGGCCGTATTCTTTGAGGGCTTGGCCTACTCCTTCTTCGTTGCCGTAAACCGCAGCCGTATCAATGGCTCTATACCCAGTGTCTAAAGCCCACTTAATGGCACGGATTACTTCTGCTCCATCTTCCACTTGCCAAACACCTAGTCCAAAACGAGGCATCTCCACATTGTTTCGTAACGTTACTGTTTCGTTTATGCTCATATGTTCTCCTCCATTTTAGTTGCTTCTTGTTTCAGTATATCATGAAGGCCAAATAAGATTGAAAAAAAGCCTCAAAGGTGCGTTTTCTCATGTGTGCGCACAAGTTCTACAAAGGAATCAAAAAGTTGTTGCATCACCGGGTCGTATGCACACATCCACTCAGGGTGCCACTGCATCGCAACAATGGGGTGAGTGGGGTCTGTGTGTTCAATCCCTTCTATAAGGCCGTCATGACTCCACGCTACTTCACGGAGTCCGTTTCCAAGGAGGTGAATACCTTGATGGTGATAGGAGTTTACACGGTATTCTCTACCAAAGACACCTCCAAGAAAACTATCTGGAGAAAGAGAAACCGTATGTGTCCCAACGTACTCTTTTGAAGCTTGTACGTGTTGAATGGGTGTATTTAGGTCACCTAAATCTTGGTATAAGGTCCCACCAAACAATACATTGATCAATTGAAGCCCTCGACAAATCCCTAAAAGAGGTTTCTTTTGCTTACGGGCTTCTTGTGCCAGGGCCCACTCAAATTCATCCCGTGCAGGCACGGTTTCTTGTAATTTTAGATGGGGTTCTTGGTTGTACAAGTAAGGAGAAAGATCGTTCCCTCCAGCTAAGACGAGAGCATCCACTTGGTTTATGTATGCTGTGATGTCTTCGTTTGTGTAGGCAGGAATAATCGGCAAGATAAAAGGCAAGCTATTGGCGTTTGCTAATCCTTCCATAAGGCCGTGTTGTGTGTAGGTGACAGGCAAGTGCTCAAATTCGTTTAACGGAGTAGTCAACAAACTGCCTGGAACACCTATAATGGGTTTTTGCATGTAAATCATCCTCTCAATGAACAAGCATAAAAAACAAATATCTACTATAATAGAAACAGTGTACTCTACTTGTTTAAAAAAGGGAATATGCGGTGGGACTTACAAACCCCTTGAGTGGATTTTGTTCGTTTCACCGGACTAGTTCCCCGTGGTATACTAAACAATGAAAGTAGTGGATGTTCAATGGAGACGATACACATCGCTCACGTAAATGATTTACATGCACACTTATTGGCACAACGCCAAGTATATACCCAAGATAACAATTCTTTTTTTACTTTTGACTTAGGAGATGCCGTTGATCGTGCGCATCCCTTGATGGAAGCAACAGATGGACAAGCGATGATTGCGCTGCTTAATGACGCACAAATCGATGCAGCAACAATGAAGGAATCGGGAGCACCAAACAACACTTGATGGAATTGTATAGAAACGCTACCTTCCCAGTTGTCCTAGCAAATTTGCGTGACACCCAATCTGGAGTGTCTCCCGAGTGGGCAGACCCATTTTATACGTTTTCTACAAAAGGTGGACACACAATTGGAGTATGCGGGGTGACTGTTCCGCTAAACGTGAGTTACGTCCCTTTAGGCTGGACTGCATTAGATCCCGAACAGGTGATTGCAAAGAGTGTGCGCATGTATGCAGACACGGTGGATGTATTTATTGTGCTGTCACATGTTGGCTTGGCGTTCGATCAAAAAATCGCAGCTCATTACCCAGAAATAGACGTAGTAATTGGTGCCCATACACACCATCTCTTGCCACAAGGCGAACACATTGGAGATACTCTTGTCGCAGCAGCTGGAAAGTTTGGAGAGTATGTAGGAGAGGTTACGTTGCAAGTAGCTAAGGGACGCATTTTGTCTAAAAGTGCAAGGGTTCACCGAATGACGCAGACTTCTTCACACCAAAATGAATTATATAAGGAACGTGGCGCACACATATTGTCTGCACGTTCTATTGCGTTTCTTCCTGAACAATTAAACAAAGATTGGAATACTTGTACCACCAGTGTACAAATGGGTCTGCGGGCTGTAGAAGAGTATGCCCAAACAGAAGCAGCGTTTTTAAACGCAGGTCTTTTTTTAGAGACAATCGGTCCGGGCCTAGTGACTGAAAAAGAGCTTCATGCCTGTTTGCCACACCCGATGCGCATTGTACGTGTGACGCTACAAGGCAGCAAATTGTTGTCCTTTTTAAAACATATGGACACAATTAGAGACGAACTAGAAGCATTGATTGTGCAAAGTATTGGGTTTCGCGGGGAACAAACAGGTGCGCTGTGTTTTTCAGGAATGGAGTACGATGGGACGCAAGCCTGTTGGACTTGGCATGGCCAACCGATTGACGGGGAGAAAGACTACACATTTGCCACAGTAGATCACTTTGTATTTGCTAATTATTTTCCTGAATTGAACCAAAACAAGCAGAATGTGCATTTGTTTCCTGCTTTTTTACGAGAAGTTGTAGGGCGCTATCTAGCATGTACGTACCCGATAAAAATAGAGAAATAGAAAGAGGAACGTGACGATGGAGAAGATTAAACAGAACGGGGCAGAAGATTCACCAAAAGACCTGCAAGACATACAAGGAGTACTCGAAGAGAAATCGGTCTTGCCTCCAATTGAAAAAATTGTGGAGCGAATCGATGCAAACAATCTGATGATTAAACACATACCGTATGAACTTGTTGAAAACTATCGCGATGCGTTTGATGAAGAAGAAATGAACAAACGCTTTAATTCTTTATTAGAAAAATATGACTTTATCGTTGGTGATGTCAGTGATGAAAAAGTACGTTTAAAAGGGTTTTACCGAAATGACTACAAAAAAGCACCAGATGAATTGCGAATTGAATCGTTAGAAGATTATTTGCTTGAATACTGTAATTTTGGATGTGCGTATTATGTCTTGAAGCGAGCTGATGGACGTAAAGGGGTGCTGCCAATTCCACGAAAAGAAGGGCGTAAACCGGCTAATAGGAGAAGACGAGACAGCAAGCGACCAGACTCAAAGCCTCATAGTAGCCGGAAACAAAGTCCTAAAAAGGCAGAAGGCAAAAAAAATGTCAGCAAAAAAGGCGAAGGCAAGCGACCACTAAACAAAAAGACGGATAGTACTCAGCCAGATACTAATCGAGCCCGTACAGCGACAAAACCAGTTATGAAACGAGAAGACAACACCAAAAAATCACGTCGTTCTTTTGAGAAAAAAGAAGTCAAACCAACAAAACCAAATGAACCGACACATACCGGCCATGTCGAAACGGTAAAAGATGAAAAGGGCAAACCAAAGTTTCATATCCGCAAAAATATATCTGACACATAAAGGGGAAAGAAATGAGACACAGAAAAACATACAAAGGCTATTTGATTGATTTAGATGGCACCATCTACAAAGGAAATGAGGTGCTTCCACATGCGCGTGCATTCATAGACACATTGAGAAAAAAACAAATTCCTTACTTGTTTGTGACAAACAACTCTACTGCTTCTCCTGATCAAGTGGCTTATCGGCTGCGTACTCAATTTCAAATCGCTGCAACAGCAGACGATGTGTACACAAGTGCCATGGCTACAGCGGATTATGTACAAAAGCAGGCGGGTAAAACAGCATATGTTTTAGGAGAAGAAGGCTTAAAGAAAGCTGTTCAAAATGTGGGAGTGAGGCTTGAAGAGACCAATCCAGAGTATGTGATTGTAGGATTGCATCGCTCGGTTTCGTACGTGGATTTTGAAAAGGCGGTACTGGCTATTCATAAAGGCGCAACGTATATTTTGACCAATGCCGATACCAATTACCCAACAGAACGAGGGCATCTACCGGGTGCAGGCTCTTTAGGCGCGCTTGTTGAAGTGGCGGGTCAAAAAAAGCCCATTGTTACCGGAAAGCCTACAAGTGTGATGATGACGGTGGCGCTTGAGAAACTAAATTTAAAAAAAGAAGAGGTGTTGATGGTGGGGGATAATTTAAAGACCGATATTTTAGCTGGGGTATCCAATCAGATGGATACGTTGTTTGTGTTAACGGGTGTCTCTAGCCAAGAAGAGGTGGATCGTTTGAATATCTATCCGACGTATACCATTCAACATCTAGGGGAATGGGTGATCAAGTGAGAAAAATACGGGATTTCTTTGGGATAACGTCGTTATTTATTTGGATGTTGTCCTTTTCTATTTTGTTTGTCTTGTTGTGTACTCCGTTATATAAATGGAGTATCGGCCAGCTAGGAGTGCCACAACAAACTGGCTTTAGCCAGGAAACGTTGCTACACAATTACAACGTGTTGCTTTCTTATTTAACCATTCCATGGATTCAGACCTTGTCACTGCCAAACTTTCCAAGTTCACCAAACGGGTTGTTTCATTTTTATGAAGTAAAACGATTGTTTTTGCTCAACAATGGATTGTTTTTGCTCAGTACCGTCACATCGATTTTATTTGTGTGGCGACTAAAAAAAGAACAACGAATTTGGACATTGGTCACACCTTTTCGGTATTCAACTATTGTTCCACTTGTTTTATTAGCAGGAATCGCGGTCAATTTTAATTCGTTGTTTGTCCTGTTTCACAAACTTGCTTTTAACAATGATTTGTGGTTATTCAATGCATCCACAGATCCGATTATCAACGCATTGCCTCAGGCCTTCTTTATGTATTGTTTTATCCTTGTGTTTGTCTTGTTTGAAACTTTTGCTATCGGAGGTTTATGGGCATCGAAGAGATATGCGTATTCTTTTTCGGCACAAAAAAAACCAACACCCAAAAAGTAATGGGGTTGGTTTTTTTGTGTGTAGAACAATAGGAAAACAAAAAAGAATGGAACAAAAAGCACTTTAATTCATCAGACCACTGACGTTTGGATTGTCATGTGCCAAGCGGCTCGCGGCAGCAGCTGCAATAGCGCCAACAATATCATCTAGAAAAGTGTGAATGGCCCCTTCAGAATGATCGTCTAGTTTTTTGAGAATGCCGGGTTTTACTTTGTCGATGTATCCGTAATTGGTAAATCCAATAGACCCATAGACATTCACAATGGCTAAAGCCATGATTTCATCAATGCCATACAACCCTTCATCATTGGCCAGTATGTCTTGTAGCGGTTGCGAAAGCACTTTTTTTTCAGCTAACATATCTAGTTCAATCCCGGTAATAATCGCATGTTGTATTTCGCGTTTGCCCATAACACTTTGGACATTCTCTAAACATACATCGAAATGTAGGGCTTCGAAATAAGGCTCTTGTAAAAACAAAACAAGTTCAGCAATATCTGCAAGAGTGACCCCACGTTCTTCTAACCGGTCAAGTGCAATCTGTTTCAAATCGAGTTCTTTTTTAATCATACGGTTGTCTCCTTTAGGTTTTGTTGAAAGTAAGGCTGGTGCTTTGCATCGGTTGAAGTCGTTTGGCTGGATCTAGATAGTGGATAGCGTGATTGACCGCCGTAGGAGCGTCTCCCATTCCGGTTGCAATCAATTTGATTTTTCCATCGTACCAAACCCCATCTCCAATGCCATACATACCTGGAATCGAGGTTTCCATCCGTGCATTCACGTGTATGTCTTGTTTCGAAGTTTCTAGTCTCCATTTCTGCATTAACGCAGCGGATGAATGAAAGCCATAGTTTACAATAAAGAAATCAACCGGAAGTGTCTGAGCCTTCGTTCCTCTTGTTTCTTGAAAAGTTACAGACTCTAAAACGTTACTCGAGCCGTGTAAAGCAGCTGGAATGTAGGGAGTCAAAATATCAACACTGGATTGTTTTAATCGAGATACTGAGTATTCAACTGCCCGAAAAGTCGAACGGCGGTGTACTAGAGTAACTTTTTTCGCGATAGGTTCCAACTCCAATGCCCAATCAACCGCAGTATCTCCACCACCGCAAAGAACGACGGTCGCATCTTTGTACTGTTCTTTATTGGCGACCATATAATGAAGATTGGTCTGTTCGTACTGGTCGGCTCCAGGCAACGCAAGTTTCCGAGGTTCAAACGCACCGTTTCCGCTAGCGATGATAACCGTTTTACTAAAGTGTACTCCCTTGGAAGTCGTCAACACGAACGTTCCATCCGGTTGTTTGTCTACCATTAAAACAGTTTCATTTAAACAAATCGTAGGCTCAAAATAACGCATTTGCTTTTCTAAGCCGTCAATAAAGTCTTGTCCTTTTATACCGGGCAAACCTCCAATGTCGTAAATGGTTTTTTCTGGATACAATAAAGAAACTTGTCCGCCTAGAATAGGCAAGGCTTCAATCAGTTTGACTTTAGCTTGTCTCATGCCCGCATAAAAACTCGCAAACAATCCTGCCGGTCCTGCCCCAATAATGGTGATATCAAAAAGATCGTGTTGGTTCACACTCTTTGCCTCCTTGCACGTTGATGCGGTCTTTTTTAAATCGCCACAGTTTGTTTATAGAAGGGTTATCTGACCAAGAACGCAATAGCAATTCCTGTCAAAATCCCAAAAAAGACTTCAATAGGTTTGTGTCCTAAATATTCACGTAAATGTTTTTCTTTTTCTTTTCGTTCTTGTCCAAATGTTTCATGCGTCAAATGGAGTACTTTTAAACGCAAGACATCAAACTCTGCGACAAGTTGATTCAGCAATACGCCTTGTTCGCCACTTTGACGTCGGACACCCATGGAGTCAAACATCACAATAACCCCAAACGTTGCCGCAATGGCCACATAGGGAGAAGAGGCACCATATTCTAGGATAAGGGCTGTGATCAATGCCGACACACCGGCAGAGTGAGAACTTGGCATGCCGCCTGTTGATGTAGCCAAGACCCAAGAGGTTTGCTTGTTTAGCAGATAGGAAACCGGAATTTTAATTAATTGAGAAAACAAAATAGCAGTAAACGCTGCTGTGAGCGGATAATTAGAAAATAAGTCCATAAGATCCCTACCTTTATGAGAGTTTGTTTATCTTGTTTATCATACCATGAAAACCAAGTGGCAAAAGCAAAAAAGAGGCGAATCACTAAATTCAAAAGACAAAATTGTTCCTAATAATTGTGCATAAGGGCACTGCGTTGCTATTCCAAACCGAAACTAAGATACTAAAGGTGTCTTAGTGTATAGACAATACACGTTATTGAAAGAAAAGGAGGGCCCATCGTGGAGGTCATTCAAAAAATAAGTCGTATGTATCCCGCACTTCGAAACATCCTTTTATTTATTGCAATTGGTATAGGGTTGTATGTAGTGAGGAAATACGTGATGAGTCGGCTGTATGTTTACGTAAAAGACTTAACCAATTGGTACCGGGTCCGAAAAACAGTGGCTTGGGTAAACAATATTGGATTATTGCTACTTTTTTTTACTATTTTTGGGAATAATTTAACGGGTTTTTCAACCACACTTGGGTTAGCTGGGGCTGGAATTGCGTATGCCTTGAGAGAAGTCATTGTGAGTTTCGCAGGATGGTTTGCGGTCTTATTCGGGGATTTCTTTAAAAGTGGCGATCGTATTATGCTTGCTGGAATAAAGGGTGACGTTGTAGATATTGGTTTTTTGAGAACAACCTTGATGGAATTGGGGGAGTGGGTAGATGGAGACCAGTATACAGGCCGAATTGTGCGTGTCTCTAATAGTTCTATCTTTACCTCACCTGTATACAACTACACCGCTCACTTTGAGTTTTTGTGGGATGAAATCACAATCCCTATCCGGTTTGGAAGTGACATTGAACAGATGCGGCACATCGCTCTTTCGGCGGCACATGCATTTACGAGTACTCTTGGTGAAGAAGCGACCCAACAATGGATTGATATGCAGAAAACATACAAGTTAGAAGAAACTTCATTGGAGCCACAAGTGTATGTCACGTTTAATGACAACTGGATTGATGTGACCGTCCGTTACGTCGTGTACTTTAATAAACGCCGAGGTGTCACAGATAAGTTGTTCACTGCTATTTTAGACGAAATTGAGCAAACGGACGCTCAAATCGAACTGGCATCTGAGACCGTAGAAATTATCCGATACACCAAAAAATAAGGTGTTCCCATAGGTGTTGGACGAAGCCCAATCCCTTAAAAACAATGATAAGCGTATAAAAGAGGTTGGAAACGAACGCGTGTTAGGGTAAACTAAAACTAAGAAAGAGGAGGAATAACATGACTATGTATCCACAATTAGAAACAGGCGCAACGTCCGTTGTGACAGCCATTATTCAAACAACCAAAGGAGATTTGACCATTGAGTTGTATCCAGATTTGGTTCCGAAAACCGTTCAAAACTTCGTGGCTCTTGCAAAACAAGGGTATTATGACGGAATTATTTTCCACCGAGTCATTCCAGACTTTATGATTCAAACAGGAGATCCGACAGGAACTGGATATGGCGGACAAAGTGCCTTTGGCAGCGCATTTGACGACGAGTTTTCAAATAGCCTGTTTCATCTAAAAGGAGCACTTTCCATGGCCAATTCAGGGCCAAACACAAACGGCAGTCAATTCTTTATCGTGACCCAAGAGTCTGTGCATCCGTCCTTATTAGGACAAATGAGTGACGCAGGTTATCCTGAAGAAATCATTGAAGCATACAAAGAAAACGGAGGAGCTGTTGGGTTAGATGGACGACATGCTGTGTTTGGACATGTTGTCAAAGGTCTTGATACAGCCGTTGAAATTTCCCAAGTTCCGCGTAATGCAAGCGACAAACCAAATGAAGAGATTTCCATCACAGGTATCCTAATCCAAGAATAAGCCGAATCCATATGAATTCGGTGACACCTTGAATCAAGAAGTATCACAAACAAAAAAGATCTAGACTAAACTGATTTCACTCTCAATGAAAAGAGGGGCTTCAGGTGTCTAGGTCTTTTTTTATGAGTATGTTTGTTGAGCGTTGAGTTAGTGTTTCAAGGAAGACTTATTGTTTCTTCGAGGCATCAAAAGCTTGTTTGATGCGGTTGAGGCCATCTACGACAACAGCGTGGGGGGCGGCGAAGTTAAGACGCATAAATTGCGACCCATGTGGACCGTAACTAATTCCATCGTTTAGCCCAATATTGCCGCATTCAGCAAAGTGATGGACCAACTCTTCATCTGCAATCCCTAGTGTGGACACCTCAAACCACAATAAGTACGTGGCTTCTGGCACCATATAGAACACGTCTGGAAGATGCGTGTCAAAAAAGTCAGTTACTACTTGACGAGTTTCATGCATTACGGCAAGTAACTTATCTAACCATGCGTCACCCTCACGAAAAGCGACTTCTGTACCTACGAGGCCAAAAGTGTTGATGGCACAACACTCTAATTTTTCTGTTTCCGCTTTTACTTTTTCACGCAATGCGTCATTAAAGATAAACATCATAGAGTTTTTGATACCGGCTAAGTTGAAAGTTTTGGTAACAGAGGCCAAAGTAATCACGATGTCTTCATACGCTGGATTTAAAGTAACGGGAGAGACAAACTCAACGTCTGGATAAATCAAATCCCCATGAATCTCGTCACTGACTAAAATGACGTTGTGTTTGAGACATAAATCCGCAACTTGAATCAATTCTTCTTTGGACCATACACGGCCTCCTGGGTTATGTGGGTGGCACAAGAAAAAGAGCTTGACGTCTTGTTCGACGATGAGTGTCTCCATTTCTTCAAGATTCATTTTGTATTGTCCATCTTCAATGACAAGAGAAGAACGGACTAGGTTGCGGTTGTTTTTTTTCACAATCTCAGTGAAGGGTGGGTAGACAGGGTCATGAATCAAGACACTATCGCCTTCTTTTGTGAGCGCTTGAACAGCCAAACCTAAGCTAGGCACCACTCCTGGAGAAAATAAAATGTGTTCCTTTTTTAACGCCATTGCATGTTTATTTTTTTGCCAGTCCATAATGGCTTCATAGACAGGCTCGGTTGGATACGTATACCCTAAAACACCTCGTTCGATAATAGAAGCAAGGGCATCCAATACGGGCTTTGGACTTTTGAAATCCATATCGGCTACCCACATTGGCAACACGTCTTTGCTGTTGAATAGCTCTTCGCGTTGGTCCCACTTGATGCTGTATGTATCTTCTCGGTTTACAATTTCATTAAATAGGTCGTTCATTTTTACCCCTCCTTTTAATATATAAGAAGTATATCCTTTCTTGGCCCGAGATGCGAACCCCAATTGAGTGAAACCATCAAATGAAAAGAGTTTAAAGGTAAGCGCTCTCAGTTCCTTTCTTTTATTTTCTTGAGTGTTATACTGTTTTTAGTAGAGATATGTAGCTGAAAGAAGCGTAGTGAGGTGTAGAATATGGCATATAAAATCGGGATGATTGTTCCAGGAACTGTTGCCGGGATTCAACCATATGGGGTCTTTGTCACATTGGACGATCAAACACAAGGGCTGATACACATATCTGAACTTCAACATGGGTATGTTGAAAATATAGAAGACATACTTCATGTGAATGATCAACTTGACGTGATGATTTTAGATATTGATGAGTATACAAAAAAAATGAGCCTATCCATGAGGACTTTGGCCAAACCGGAGCACAAGAAAACTTTCTCCCGCAAAAAAGTTCCACGGTATGGAACGAAAAAACAGATAGGGTTTGCGTCTTTAAAAGAAAAGTTGCCCCATTGGGTAGAAGCAGCAAAAAGAGACATGAACAACAACACAGAATAATCGATGTGTGCTATTATCGCAAGAAAAAAGATAAGTTCTTCTATAAGAGAGGTGTGTGGATTGAATGACAGATAAACATAGCGTCGCATGTACAGTCATCGCCAAAGATGGAGAGGGCGATTATGTTTTTTTATTGGAAAATCAATCTAAAGGATATGGGTTTTTAAACACAGAAGTATCTAAGAACAAAACAGGGCTTGCGTCGATTATCGAAAAAGTCAAAGCAGAATTAAAGGTAAGTGTTGCAGAATTGGAGTTGTTTGAACTCACGAATGCTGTTGTGGAAAAGAACCGAATACCTTTGTTTGTCTTTTCATGTCGAAATGAGGAGCTTGATTTTAACGATCTATTAGTAGAAGGAAGTACTCTTTCGTGGCAACATACCGAGAATTTGTCTCGTACATTTAAAAAATGGCAAATCTCTGGAGTTCCCCAGTTTCAACAAGAATAAAAACGTGTTTCTTCTATAATGGGAAGAAGATTAGGAAGAAGATAAAACAAAAACAACAATTACAAAAATGTAAGAAAAAAAGTGTTCGAACGAATAAGCGACAGGAAAAAAGAATTCGTGTAATATGACGAGTGCGTACTCATCTTTTAATAGACCCACATGCGACAACGAAGACAGATTATTAGGAGGAAAAAAATGAGTTATCTTTCATTTGATTATTCAAACGTAGTAGGAACCTTTATATCAGAAACAGAATTGGCCAACATGCAGCCGCAAGTTGATGCAGCAAATGCATTGCTTCGCGAAGGCACTGGAGCTGGGAGCGCATATCTTGGATGGGTTGATTTGCCATCTCAGTACGATCAAGATGAATTTTCACGTATTCAACAAGCGGCGAAAAAAATTCAAGCAAACTCAGAGTTGTTGATAGTCATTGGCATTGGCGGTTCTTACTTGGGTGCAAAAGCAGCCCTTGATTTCTTGAATCATTCTTTTTATAATTTGTTGGATTCGACCAAACGGAACACACCTCAAGTTCTGTTTGCCGGAAACAATATTAGTTCAACGTATTTAGCTGATTTGATAGATATCGCTAAAGAAAAAGATTTCTCTGTAAATGTGATTTCAAAATCAGGAACTACAACTGAACCGTCTATTGCGTTTCGCTTATTCAAAAACCTGTTGATTGAAAAGTATGGAGAAAAAGAAGCTAACTCACGTATTTTTGCGACGACCGATCAATCAAAAGGAGCATTACGAACCGAAGCCGACAAAGAAGGATACGAAAGTTTTGTCATTCCAGACGATGTAGGGGGACGTTTTTCCGTGTTGACTGCTGTAGGACTATTGCCTATTGCAGTAGGGGGAGGCGATATTGAGCAACTAATGAAGGGCGCTCAAGACGCTGCACAAGAGTACAAGACACCCAGCCTAAAAGAAAATGCGGCTTACCAGTATGCAGCTTTGCGCAATATTTTGTATCGAAAAGGCAAAACCATTGAGATTTTAGCAAACTATGAGCCGAATCTACAGTACGTGAGCGAATGGTGGAAACAATTGTTTGGAGAGTCTGAAGGAAAAGACCAACGTGGGATTTTTCCGGCAAGTGCCAATTTTTCAACAGATCTCCACTCTATTGGACAATACATTCAAGAAGGAAAAAGAGATCTCTTTGAAACAGTCCTGAAAGTAGCCACACCGAGAAAATCTATATACATTCCTGAATTAGACGAAAACTTAGATGGATTAGGGTATTTAGAAGGCAGAGACATTGGTGAAGTGAATACGAAAGCGTTTGAAGGAACATTGTTAGCCCATACAGATGGGCAAGTGCCTAACTTTATATTAAATCTGCCAAAAACAGATGCGTATACGCTAGGATATATGTTTTATTTCTTCGAAATCGCTGTTGGTATTTCAGGATACTTAAATGGAGTCAATCCATTTAATCAACCCGGTGTAGAAGCATACAAAAAGAATATGTTTGCTTTACTTGGAAAACCTGGTTTTGAAGAGTTAAAAGCAGAACTTGAAAAAAGATTGACCAAATAATTCAAAAAAAAAGCAAGAAAATGGTGACGATATGGTTTTCGCTTTGTTTCTTTAAAAGAAAAACCAGCTATCACTTACACGTTATACACCATCAGGAGGCGACTTGTAGTGGAAGGATATGAACTTCACCAAGCGATTCCCGAAGAAAAAGAGCTTATCAGTGCAATTTTGCATCAAGCTGCGTCATGGATTCAAACAAAAGGATCCAAGCAGTGGAGTGGCATTCTTCAAAGCGGAATAGGAAAAGATAACCACGATACTATGGGAGCTATCCAGCGTGGTGAAGTCTATTTTGCAACGATTGATGAAGAACCCGCTGGCATGTTCTTGCTTTGGGATCATCAAAGTCAATGGGACCGTCAATTGTGGTCTCCAAGTAGTAGCACGGATCATGTTTACCTTCACCGTTTAGCGATAGTTAGACAGTATGCAGGACAAGGTGTATCTGGAAAGTTGCTTGAGTCTGCAAAAGAAGTAGCCAGAAAGAATGGAAAGAAAAGTATTCGCCTGGACTGTCTTGCCAACAATGAATATTTGAATAAGTTGTACAAGCAAAACGGGTTTACGTATATAAAAACCGTATATGGCCATGATGCTATTGAACAAACAGCCGATTTTAATTTATATCAGTACGACTTATAATTAAGAGTCTAAACAAGAAGAACAGAAAATTTCTGTTCTTTTTTTGTTTTATGCTTGACCGATATTAAAAAGTTTGGTATATTAATTCTTGTCGCAAAGAGAGTTTATGTGACAAATAAATCCGAAAAACTTTTTTGAAAAATCACGTTGACAGATAAAGAATAACGTGGTAAGATATTTTAAGTGATAAATATTCGCACACAAATACATATAACACACTAAAACAAAACACCTACAAAAACAAATTTTAAAAAGTAGTTGACAATGATAAAGTGACCATGTTATGATGTAGAAGTTGCATTAAACAAAGCAACCGACTAGACCTTTGAAAACTGAACAAAGCAAAACAACCAAA
>CAYZZA010000012.1:17916-30933 GCA_964482685.1 uncultured Carnobacteriaceae bacterium | reverse complement strand
CAATTCATTGTAAACAAGAATACATGAGACATCAAACGTACCCCAAAAGAGACCTGGGTATACTTTTCGTTGTCGAAGGGGGCCGATAAAGTGCTGTTCCACATCCCACGCAAATTGGAACCATTGAAGCATCTCGTGTGCCATTGCTTCATCATAATGATGGTGATGTGTGTCTTCTTCAAAAGGAACATTCCAGTCCATCTCTTGTGGATTTGTTTGAATAGACAAGGGAACACCTACGCGTTTTGCTTCATCCATCAGCGTACGGTAATACGTTTGAATGGATCGTCCATTTTTTAGTTGAATCTCTGCTTCTGCTTCTTTTGTTTGAATGACAATCACATGCTTGATTAAATCGACCGTAATCTCAAAAGGAACCTTGTCTGCTATCAAAAGCCCCGTTGAAAAACCACGCGGAGTGATGTCTAGAATAATGTGGGCCCACTGAGGTTCTTGTACCGCATACTCCAACTTTACCTTTCCAACAATTTGTGACAAGAGGTGCAGGGTTTGAATTTCTTTTTTGTTTTTTTGGTAAAAACTCATCTCTCTCTTCTCTTTATTCTGTTTCTGTTCTGTAGGATTCAATGGCATCTCTTTTTCTAACTTGTTTAGCAAACGACGCCTTTTTTCTACATTGTTCACTTGTTTTCTTGGTCTTCCTTTTCCATCAATTCTTTTATTTTCTTATCTTCCCATGCTGAACCCCATGTGCCTCCAAAATAGACAGATATATAATGTCCAGCCAATCCAATTCCCCATCCAAAAAGAGGATAGATAAACCAAATGTCTTCAGGCGAAACAAGCAAGTTGGATGCAATCAACATCAGATTGACGAGGACGTAAATAGCCGCATGCGTATAAAACCCTCTCAGGGCTGCTACTCTTTTTTTTGCTCTTTCGTATTTGGAATTTGTATCCATTGTCTTCACCTCTTTCCATGGTTGTATCGTCTCTGTTACTCGACAAACACAGGTTCTGGTTTATTGAAACGGTTCTCTTCAGAAAGGTTTTTGTAAAATGCTGCGTATGTCGCATTTGTATATGGATTTAACCACAACAAACCAATCCCTAAAGACAAGACGCTTAATACTCCCCATCCCAAAAAGCTCAACTGAAGGACGAAAAACTCCCATTTGTGTCCTTTCATTAATTCTTTGCTAGCTGTTATACAATCCAATGCTGAAACTTTTTCACCTCTTGCAGTATCTTGACGATCTTTATAAATAAAATACGCTTGGGAATATGCGACAGATTTTATAATGCCTGGAATAATAAACAATAAACTCCACAAAGCAGTAAAGAAAGCAGTGAGTGCAAAAACCAAAAAGGTACCTATTAGGTAATCCTTTTTAAATACTTGAAAAGCATCACTAAACGGATGAATTGTCATTTCAGGATTCCGTAACCAATCCAAGAAGGTAAACGAAATTCCAATTGTTAAAAAAGCGGCTAAAAGATTCAATCCTGTGTTGGCGATATTTCCAGACGGAGAGCTGTCATAATTCTGTGCATTCGTTGTCATGTTAGACACCATACCTGTTCGTTGCTCAAATAAAAATAAGCCAAGAAGTGCAATCACTGTCACACCAATTCCAATCAAAACTGGAACTAAGTTTAACAAAATGGCCTCTTTCCATCTCCCACGTAACAAGTTTTTGGCTTCTTCTTTTAATTCACGTCTACTTTTCATTATTTTTTCAATCCTTTCGTCTTTGTTTTTCCTTTTGATCTGTTTATTTTTTTCCTTTTATTTTTTGTGCTCATCCAGTACAGGCTGTACTTATTTATATGTAAGAACTCTACTTTTTTATGTATCATGATTTGTTATGTGCATAAATTAACCTGCATAAATCAAATTTTCAGTATGGAATGCAACTAAAAGCTCAACAGACCTATACACCAAAACATCAATCGGGATGTTTGTGTAGGCTCTCGATGCGAGGTACCCACAAACACACCCACTGTCATCAACCTATACATTTTTGGATTTTTACTCATTCCTTGTCTTTTTTATATGTTTTCTAATTAACTTCTTCTTTCTAGTATACCTTTAGACACGTACAGTCCAAACAGATATGCATCTAGAAAAGGAGAATCAAGAACTAACTTCGTTCTATCATAGTGAGATAGCCAAGAAGATACTTGGCTTAAATATGCATTTTATTTAGATAGGAAGGCTTGACTTTTACGGAAGAAACCTCCATTCTTGTACATGTAGTCTACTAACAATAAATAAGTATATACCCTATTTTGTTGTTTACTTGTACGAGATAGGACTATTAGAGGAGGAACTATATTTGCTAAAAATTGAGATTTGGTCTGATTTTGTCTGTCCGTTTTGTTACATGGGAAAGCGTGAATTTGATAATGCTCTCGCCGCATCAGGGTTGGAAAAAGACGTAGAGATTACGTACCACGCCTATGAATTGCGACCAAATGGCCTTAAAGAACCGACCCTAACAATGATGGAAGAGTATGCTCAAAAAACAAATAAACCAATCGCAAGCGTCAAAGAATCGTTTGCATCCATTACCGAACGAGCCAGACGCTTAGGCTTGGCATTCAATTGGGACAACATGCTTGCACAAGACACCCATAAAGCGCACAGTATCGCCATGTATGCGGCTGAAAAAGGCAAAGGACGTGAATTTCAAGAACGTGCCTTTCATGCTATTTTTACAGACAATCTTTTTCTTGTAGATACTGAAGTACTCGTGCAATTGGCACGTGACATTGGCTTAGACGAAAAAGAAGTCCGTGCTGTTGCTGAAAACCCACATGCTTATGCAGACCAATTTAAACGAGATAGAGAATTGGCCATCACACATGGCCTACGAGGTGTCCCTCATTTCTTGATTCACGACACGACCATTCGTGGTGCCCAGCCTCAAATCGTCTTAGAAGAAGTGCTCAAAAAAGCAGCGACAAAAGCGGGTATTGTCTAAACTGCCGCTTTATCCGGCTTGCTCTATATGAAAGAAAAGTAGATAAAATTCGACAAGACTAAAAAGCGTACACTTCCCATTGACGGAAGGTGCACGCTTTTTAGCTTTTATTTTATTTTCCATTTAATCGACTCAATTCAAATGCTGAACAGTTTCTATTCAGATGCCAGAAACAGTGATAGACTTGTTTAGGCAAGGTACTCTTTTATTGGAAATTCTTTTTAGACATATATGCATCAAAGTCTCGTTTATTTTGTTGACGTGAACGTAGCGATTGGATCAACCCTTTTGAAGGTGACACAACAAACGCAATGAGACATGTAATACCGGTCACAACTGCAATCATCCCAACAAGAGACGTGTCGATAGAAAATGCCAGTTGAATTCCAACAAAGCTATTCACTAACGCAGCCACAATGGTTACCCAGATCATGTGTTTCAATTGATTCGTCATTAAATACCCTGTTAGTGCGGGGCCAACCATAAAGCCTACGACAAGAACGGATCCAACAGAATCATACGCCCCAACGGCTGTTAAGGAGACGAGCGTCATCAATCCATAATGAAGCAAGACAGGAGAAAATCCTAACGCTGCAGCAAACGCCGCATCAAATGTAGTGATTTTAATTTCTTTGTAAAACAAGACAAGTGCCCCTGCATTTAAAAGTAAAATACCTAACATCGTCCACAAAGAAAGAGGACCGATGTCCCGTCCAAACAAAATGGCCCGCTTAAATGGTGCAAAGGCCAACTCTCCCATTAACACAGAGTCTGTATCTAAGTGCACACTGCCTGCGTAACGAGTAATCAAAATAATCGCTATACTAAAAAACAACGGAAACACAACGCCGATGGCAGCGTCGTTTGACAACAATTTTGTTTGCTGCAACGCTTCAATGACCCATACAGTTGCCACTCCTGTCAACGTTGCCCCTACTAAGAGGAGCGGAGAGTTTAAATCATCCGTTACAAAAAAGGCAAGGACGATCCCTAACAACACCGTATGCGTGATCGCATCTGACAACATGGTGGTGCCTCGTAAGACCAAAAAGATTCCTGGAAGCGCACAAGCAATCGCTACTACGGCCGCAATTAAGTGAATTTCAATTAACATGCTCGACGCCTCCTTCTGGAATTTTGCGTACTTTTTCCATAAACTCTTTTTCACGCTTTCGTTGGGCGCGCCATTTTGTGAGAAGCCCTCGTTTAGGTGACAAGAACAAGCTCACTATAATAAAGAAGCTTAGCACTAAGACGATGGTTGGACCAGTTGGGATTTGATTGCCTATGGAACTAATGATGGTACCGATTGTTCCGGATAAAAAGCCAAACAAACCCGCTAATACAACAACCACACTCAACCGGTCAGACCACTGCCTAGCCGCAACGGCAGGTCCAATAAGCAAGGCACTCATCAAGATAACCCCTACTGCTTCTAGCCCTAAAATAACCGTTAATACAATCATCGTGGATAGGAGAAATTGCAAAAACTTGGTCGAGTAGCCCAACGTTTCCGCGAACACTTCATTAAACGTGAAAACTTTTAATTCTTTCCAAAACACAATGACTAAAATCAGCATCACAGAACCGATGCCCACAATCAGTTTGACATCACTAAGCAACATCGAAGACGCTTGTCCATAAATAAACTTCTCTAAACCCGCTTGATTGGCATTGGCCTTTCCTTGAATGTAAGTTAAAATCACCAATCCAAGTCCAAAAAAACTCGCCAAAATAATGGACAAGGCACTGTCAAACTTCACTGTGCCGTTTTTGTTCATAGCTTGAATCAAAAAGGTCGCAATAATTCCACTTATGGCAGCTCCTGTTAAGAGCACCGACAATTCTTTTGTTCCAATCAGTAAAAAAGCAAGACCTATACCCGGTAGAGCTGCGTGACTCAGCGCATCTCCAAGCAAACTTTGTTTGCGTAAGGTTGCATAGGTGCCAATGACGCCACTTAAGAGGCCTAAAAAGCCAGTTCCTAACGCGACGATTTGAAACGTATAATCACTAAGAAGAAGTTTCAGTGCATCCATATAGGTTACACACTCCTTTCTCCAAGATTTCGATCTTTACGGTATGTTTTTTCAATATTGTCTTCTGTAAAGGCGGTCGCCACAGAACCATGTGCGACCACTTCTTTGTTGATAAAGACCACGTCATCAAAATATTCTTCCACTGTTTGCAAATCATGGTGGACGACAATAACGCTTTTTCCTTCCAGAACAAGATTGCGTAGCAACTGCATAATGACGCGTTCTGTTTTCATGTCTACTCCAGCAAGAGGCTCATCTAAAATATAAATTTCTGCCTCTTGTGCCAATGCCCGTGCAAGAAACACACGTTGGCGTTGTCCCCCTGACAGTTGACTAATTTGTCTATCCGCAAAGGTGGGCATGCCTACTTTTGCAAGCATCTCTTCTGAAATCTCAATGTCTTTTTTCTTTGGACGTTTAAACCAACCTAAGTGACCGTAACGTCCCATTGTGACTACATCCAACACAGTCGTTGGAAAGTCCCAATCTACTGAACTATTTTGAGGCACGTAGGCAATTTTTTGTTTGATGTGTCCATACGTCGCTTGTTCGCTTGGTTCTGTTGAAAACGTGACGCTTCCTGCGACAGGTTTAATAAAATTCAACATCGATTTGATCAAAGTTGATTTTCCGGCTCCGTTTGGTCCAATGATTGCAGTTAAGGTGCCTTTTTTGAAGCCTACGGTAATGTCCCATAAGACTGGAACAGATTGGTAAGCAACAGTTAATTGGTTGATATCAATTGCATGTGTCTGTGTCATCCAAGCGATGCTCCTTTCTTTATTTGAGTGCATCGACAATCGTGTCAATATTTGCGCGGTACATCTTCAAGTAAGTCTCCGCATCGTTTTCTTTGTCTCCGAGTGCATCCGAGTACAACTCCCCACCAATAGCAACGTCCCATCCTTTTTGCTTGACTGCTGCTTGCAAGGATTCCACTGTTTTTGTAGGAACAGAACTTTCAATAAAGATAGCTTTGATTTCATGGTCCACAACAAATTGTGCCAAGTCACTCACATCTTTTGTACCTGCTTCAGCTTGTGTATTTAACCCTTGGAGACCAACAACCTCAAAACCAAATTGTTCCCCAAAATAATGAAACGCATCGTGTGCCGTCACAAGAAAACGACTGTTTTCTGGTACTTCTTCCACGCGGGCTTCAATGTATGTGGCCAATTCATCCAATTCTTTTTGGTATTCTTCGTTATTTTTTTCATAGAAATCTTTGTTTTCGCTATCTACGGCGCTCAGCTCATCTGTAATATAATTAGATGCTGTTTTCCAGTGATCTACGCTAAACCAAATATGTGGGTCAAACGCCAATGAAGCATCTTCGGAAGCAAGCAACTCTTCTTGGTTGATGCTTTCTTCAATCACAAAAACAGTTTTGTCTTGCTTGCCTAGCTCTTCAAAGATATCCCCCATTTTTCCTTCTAAGTGAATCCCGTTATAAGCCACAATATCTGCTTTCGTCATTTTTGTCACGTCAGAAGCCGTTGCTTGGTACCCATGTGGATCCACACCGGGTCCCATAAGTCCTTCAATTTCTACTTTGTCTCCTCCGATAACATCAACCAAATCTGCAATCATGGTGGTCGTTGCCACGACACTCATTTTTCCATTGTCGCTTGTTTCTTCTTCTGTTGTGCCGGTGCTACACCCTGCCACTAAAAGAACCCCCGCCACCATACTGAGACCAATATATTTTTTCATCTTCATTCGCTTCCTCTTCTTTCTTATTGTTAGTTTTATTTTTGATAGTTTGTCCGTGTTTCACATGATTAAGGTTACCCTAAACTTTATCCTATTGCAAGCCTAACCATCCAAATTTAGGTGTTTTTTTCACATGATGTGTCTTCTTTATTTGCTAGATTCAGTCGGTGCGCACACCCCTCTTGACGTATCTTCTTTATTCAAAGAACCTGCCCACCCAGGATCCCTAACGAAAGAATAAAACTAGCCAACTTATATGGGCTATCTGTTCCTCCATATGAGCTAGCTAGTTTTTATGCTGAATTTTAAATTTTTTGTCTCAAATTTTGTGTGCTTCTAGTTTGTTTAGTTGCTACGCTCTAAAAAAAAACTAAAAAAATGCATTTATGCCTGTTCTCTTTTTAGCCATTTTGATGTAGGCGTTTCTGCATGCAACAGATCTTCAGGCGTGCCTTCAAATAGCACGTACCCTCCTCTTTTTCCGCCTTCAGGACCCAACTCTATGACCCAATCACTTGCAGCGATAAAATCCAAGTTATGTTCAATGATCATGACTGAATTTCCTTTGTTGATCAGCGTCTGAAACACATTTAGCAAAACGACTGTATCGTCGAAATGGAGACCTAAAGAAGGTTCATCTAGGAGGTAGATATGTCCTTCTTTTTTTAAGTAGCTTGCCAGTTTAAGCCGTTGAATTTCTCCGCCACTCATCGAACTTGTTGTCTGACCTAGTGTCAAATAGCCTAATCCTACTTCTTTTAATGTAGTTAGTTTTTTCACAGTTGTAGGCTTCTCGATAATTGAGAGGGCTTCGTCGACTGTAAGGGCTAAAACCTCTACAATGTTTTTTCCATTGTACGTGTGAGACAAAGCCTCATTTGAATAGCGACTTCCCCCACATGCTTCACATGTAATCGTAACAGGGTCAGCAAACGCAACGTCAGGATGCGTGACTCCTTTTCCGTGACACACTGGACACGCACCGAGTGAGTTAAAACTAAAAAGCCCAATCGGTTGTCCCGTCGCTTTTGAAAACATTCCACGAATGTCGTCCATAATGCCCATGTAGGTCGCAAGAGTGGAGCGACTGGAGATACCTATTCGGTCCTGACCAACCGTAATGGTGTCTGGATATTTTTCCACAAACACCTCTCGCATCAACGTGCTCTTACCCGAACCAGACACGCCACAAACAGAGACTAAGACCTGTTTTGGAATGTCTAGACTGATGTTTTTCAAGTTGTGAACAGATGCACCTCGAATGGAAAACCACTTTATTGGCTTGATAGGTGAGCGGTTGATTTGTACGGTATGGTCCAAATTGGTCACAGCTGCGGAGTCTTTTAGTCCCTCTAACGTGCCTTGGTAGACGACACTTCCACCTTCTGTTCCAGCCTTTGGGCCCATTTCTACAAGTTCGTCTGCTTGTCTGATGATAGACAAATCATGCTCAATCACAATCACGGTATTGTGGTGTTGTTTGATTGTTTTGAGCATCTGTAGCAACAGATGTACTTCTTCTGGATGAAGCCCAGCACTCGGTTCGTCAAAAATATACGTTAAGTTATTTAAGCTACTCCCTAAGTGTCTGGCTATTTTGACTCTTTGTGCCTCTCCACCCGATAAAGTATTCATTTGTCGAGACAAACTCAAATAGCCTAACCCCATCTCAATTAGTTGCACAAGTATGGGCATCGCTTGTTGAGCTAGTGGTGTCCCAAGAGGATCTGTGATATTTTCTAAGTGCGTCAAAAGTTCTGTGACTTCTACGTGTGTGTACTCTAAAATGTTGGCTCCATTTATTTTGCTGTCTAGCACTTTAGGATTTAATCCAGATCCTCCACAAAGAGGACACGTCGAGCGAGTAGATACCGCCAACACATCTTCTTGGGAGACTTGTTTTAACTTTGTGATGTCACGGTTGATGTACAACCGGACAAACCGTGGAATCAAACCATCCCATTGCGCATTTTGAGGACCGTCTTTTGTATGAAATGGAGCATATACTGTTCCGCCTCCAGGAGGGCCGTGCAAGAAAAGCGCCAACGTATCTTTTGGGTAGTCTTTGAGTGGAATATCTGGATCAAACAAGCCAGAAGTCATCATCCATTGTCCTTGCCAACCAGATGGCGACAATGGTTTAAACTGAACAGCGTAGTCCCGAAGAGATTTGTCAAAATCCACTAATTTGTGTATATCTGGGGTGACTACTTCTCCAAATCCATCGCACCGTGGACACCTTCCAAATGAACTTTGTTTGGTGAAGTCGGTGGCAGAGCCAACTTGAGGGGTCCCGATTCTTGAAAACAAAAGCCGGATCAATGGGTCAATGTCCATGTATGTGCCAAGGGTGGAACGTACATTTCCCCCTACCGCGCGTTGCTCCACTACGACTACAGGACTGAGGTTGCGCATCAATTCCGCATGTGGACGTTCGTACCGCGGCATTTGATTTCTTACATAGAATGGATAATTCAGTGTCATTTGCCTTCTGCTTTCTCGTGCTAAAACATCAAACACAACCGAGCTTTTTCCAGAACCGGAGACTCCTGTAAAAACAGTCATCTTTCCTTTTGGCAGAGTCAGATCAATATTTTTTAAATTGTTTTCTGTGAGTCCTTTTAACACAATTTTGTCCATATGTGTGTTCATCGTACCACCTTTTCTTTGTTTGCTTGGATGCGACTGCTGAATGTGGCTCACTTTCTTCTATACAACTCCTCCACAACTACATCTTGTGGATATATCTTCTTTTATACTACTAGACATCGAGCGCTTTCCCGAATAAAACGTTTAAATGATGCTTTTCTGGCTGAGTTTCTTGCTCGTATCTCTTTCAATTTGTGCTAGGTATGTTAGTAGGTGTTTTTCGTACTTTGGAACTTCTTTTTTTTTAAAAAACTCTCGAGGCATCTTGGCCTCGAGAGTTTTGTGGGTAAGCTATTTCTAAATCAGTTTAATCTTTTGCACGCACACGTATACAAATGAGTGCTGTTTAAAGAGAGTACCTCTCTCTTACATCATGCCACCCATACCGCTTGGATCCATGCCGCCCATTGGAGCAGCAGGTTCTGGAATCTCTGCAACAACCGCTTCGGTTGTTAAGAGTAATGCGGCCACGCTAGCTGCGTTTTGAAGAGCAGAACGAGTTACTTTTGTCGGGTCAATAATTCCCGCTTCAATCATGTTAACCATTTCGCCTGTTGCGGCATTGAACCCAAAGCCAATTTCTTGGTTCTTCACTTTCTCAACAATTACACTGCCTTCAAGACCAGCATTTTCAGCAATTTGACGAACAGGTTCTTCTAATGCGCGAAGGACAATGCGCACACCTGTTGCGACATCCCCTTCTGCTTCAATTGTGGACAGCTTACTTAAGATGTTGATATACGCGGTTCCACCACCAGCGATGACACCTTCTTCTACTGCTGCACGAGACGCATTCAACGCATCTTCAATGCGCAACTTGCGTTCTTTTTGTTCTGTTTCAGTGGCTGCTCCAACTTTGATCACCGCAACCCCGCCAGCCAGTTTGGCAATACGTTCTTGTAGTTTTTCGCGGTCGAATTCAGATGTCGTCTCGTCTGATTGAGAACGCAACATAGCCACACGTTGCTCGATTGCGTCCGTATCTCCAGCGCCTTCCACAATGGTTGTGTTGTCTTTTGTGACTACCACTTTTGTTGCTTGTCCCAATTGTTCAATGCTCGTGTCTTTCAATTCAAGTCCTAAATCACTTGTAATGACGGTTCCGCCTGTCAAGATGGCAATGTCCTCAAGCATGCCTTTGCGGCGATCTCCAAACCCAGGTGCTTTAACCGCTACGACGTTTAGGGTTCCACGAATTTTATTTAAGACAAGTGTTGGAAGAGCTTCCCCTTCAATGTCGTCTGCAATAATGAGCAATGGACGGCTTTGTTGCATCACATCTTCTAAAACAGGCAAGACATCTTGGATATTGGTGATTTTTTTATCCGTAATCAAAATATATGGGTTGTCTAAGTTTGCTTCCATTTTGTCGTTATCGGATACCATGTATTGGGACAAGTACCCACGGTCAAATTGCATTCCTTCTACCACATCCATCTCGGTTTCGATTCCTTGAGATTCTTCAATGGTAATAACGCCATCACTGCCTACACGCTCCATAGCATCGGATAGCAGCTGCCCAATTTCTTCATCTCCAGAAGAGATGGATGCAATTTGTGCAATAGATTCTTTCGAATCTACGTGCATCGAAATTGCACGCAATTCTTCCACGGCTACTTTCGTTGCTTGCTCGATTCCACGACGAATCCCAACAGGATTTGCTCCAGCAGTCACGTTTTTCATGCCTTCTCGAACAATTGCTTGAGTTAAAACAGTTGCTGTAGTTGTTCCATCTCCTGCGATGTCGTTGGTTTTACTGGCTACTTCAGCAACAAGTTGCGCACCCATGTTTTCAAAGTGATCTTCTAGTTCAATTTGTTGTGCAATCGTCACACCATCATTGGTAATTTGTGGCGAACCAAAAGATTTGTCTAATACGACGTTTCTTCCCTTAGGCCCTAGCGTCACTTTCACGGTGTTGGCCAACATATCTACTCCACGAAGCATTGCTGCACGTGCATCTTCTGAAAATTTAATTTCTTTTACCATTCCATGTCACCTCATTTATATAATTAAGCACCCACTCAAGCGGATACCTTCAATCCTTGCT
The DNA here is from genome assembly GCA_964482685.1 of uncultured Carnobacteriaceae bacterium. Taxonomy (GTDB): domain Bacteria; phylum Bacillota; class Bacilli; order Lactobacillales; family Carnobacteriaceae_A; genus CAYZZA01. The sequence continues at coordinate 19,534 of CAYZZA010000012.1, read as the reverse complement.
TATTCATTTAGTCCGTTGAGCAAACGGTTTCTATGTTGCTATGTGTTCTTACATAAAGTTCTTTTATCAGGAGTCTCTTTCGCGACTTGCTTTAGGCTTCTGATTAAGGAAGCACAGCTAGAATATCGGAATCTTTGACTACGAGGTACTCTTTTCCTTCGTATTTGACTTCTGATCCTGCATATTTTTCAAAGAATACAACATCACCTACATGTACGCTGACCTCTACTTTTTGGCCATTTTCAAGGATACGGCCGTCTCCAACAGCTACGACTGTTGCTTTTTGTGGGGTTTCTGTTGCTGATTCAGGTAAAACAAGTCCCCCAGCTGATTTTTGTTCTTCTTTGAGTACGTCAAGGATGACTCGATTGCTTAATGGTTTTAACACTGAAATCCCTCCATAGTTTAAGTATCTAGTTGTTTAGCACTCATCTTCTCTGAGTGCCAACTCTTTTCTTATCATAATCAAAAGCACCAAAAAAAGCAAGAGTGACTCTCGTCTTTTGGTTTGCTTTCTCCATTTGCGCTTCCAATGATTTGTTCCTTAGGCAAAATGGAAATGAGCGCATGCATATGGTATATTAGTAAGTATTATCTATTCGTTCCAGAACCCAATGGAACCTAGTTGAAATTTATCATAAGGATGGATGTAATTGAAAATACAGCAATCAAAATCTGCACTTCAGATTTTGCTGATCTACACCGCAGCTCAAATCGTACCTGTTTTTGTGCTTGCTCTGCTTCCCAAAAACCCAACCTTGCAACTGTATGGCAGTGTGTATGGAACATTAGCCGCTTTTGTTCTAGGAGCCTTTGCCATGATTTGGCTAAACAAAAAAAACGACTATACGACTCCCATTGACGAACAAGAACCGTTGCCTTTGCTCTCTGTTGTATTGTGGGGAATTGCGGGATTGTTTATCGCCTTGTTTGCACAACAAATTGCCGCTATAATTGAAACCGTCTTGTTTAATTTGCCGCAAGAGTCTGCAAATACACAATCTTTGTTTGCACTCACCCAAAAATTCCCAGTGTTCTTTGTCATCATTGGCATTGCGGGACCAATCATGGAAGAATTTGTTTTCCGCAAAGTGATTTTCGGTTCTTTGATTGAACATGTAGGATTGATTGGGGCAGCGATTGTCAGTGCGTTGCTGTTTGCTTTTATCCATATGGATGGCCACCTACTCGTGTATTCTTCCATGGCTTTTGTTTTTTCGTTCTTGTACGTAAAAACAAAAAGTTTAAAAGCACCCATTATCGCACATGTACTGATGAACACAGCTGCTATCTGGCTTCAATTTGCAACCAAAGGCATGTAACGCTAGAAAGGACAACGATGTATGTCAGAAAAATCATTTCTTCTCCAAATTGCATTTACCTATATACTTGGAGCACTTTTCGTCTATTTTACTATTGACCAAATCTTGATCAGTGGATGGGGCTTTTTGCCCATTGTATTTGCGATGTTTGGTGCACACGATATTGTCAAAGGGACCAACATGCTCTTGTTGTATCTCAAACTAAAAAGAGGCAACAAACCTTAATGGAAGGTTGTTGCCTCTTTTTTGTTGCACAGGTAAACAAATCTGAATATGCGACAGAAAATACAGCCTCG
>CAYZZA010000012.1:0-17816 GCA_964482685.1 uncultured Carnobacteriaceae bacterium | reverse complement strand
TACAGCCTCGGTTAACACCTGCGCGACTTGTTTGGCGACAACACCTAATTCGTTGTCTTCAAATAACGCAATCAACCGCTCTGGATTGGTCATGCCTATGTACGTAGTCCCTTTTTCAGTTCTCACTACCATTTTGCACGGCAACACGTACCCGATTTGGCTATTTCGTTCCAAGACCTCTTTGGCTTGTTGCGGATTGCACACTTCTAACACAACAAAGTCTTCCTCAAAAGAAAGACCGTGCTCTCCAAGTTTGTCCTTAAAGTTTAGCTCCCATAACACCCCAAAAGCTCTCTCGTTTAAGTTTTCTCGCAACGAGACAAGTGCCTCGGCAAGACTTTTGGCTGTCTTTCGTTCATATACAAGTTCCATCTTCTCTCTTCTTTACGACAGATGCGTATTTTTTTCCTTACATAAAAAAACTAGCGATTTACTTACTTTTAGTATACAGAGTCCACTCGCGACATGCGACCTTTATTTCCATTCTTTCTCAATCGAAGCGACAGTTCCTATTTGTTGACACAAAAAAAGCACGTGGTACGCTTCTTTTATAGTTCTTTTTCTTCTATCCATTTTTTCTCACATTGTTGTTCACTGTTGTCTGAATTTTTTTGTCTTTGTCTTGTCCCTTTTAGAAGTATAAAGGAGGATGTTTATGAAGAAGTACACTCGATTCGGGGTCATGATTTTGACCTCAACAGTAATTATGTATGGGTTGATGTATTTAAACACGTACTCACTCCCGCACGCTACATTTAGCGAAACACGTGTGTACATGGCACTGTTGATGGGTGCTGTTATGGCGGTTGTGATGATGTTGTTTATGTGGAACATGTATACAAATAAAAAAGTGAATTACCTTATTTTACTTGTGTCGTTGGTGACTTTTAGTGGCTCACTTTGGTTGGTCAGAAGCCAAGCAACCATTGATGACACGTCGTGGATGAGTGCCATGATTCCTCATCACTCGGTAGCCATCTTGACAAGTGAACGGGCCAATTTAGAAGACCCACGTGTCCAAGAATTGAGCAAAGCCATTATTGAAGCACAACGAAAAGAAATTGAAGAGATGAAAGAACTCATTGAAGATATCAAAGAAAATGGCATCCAAGACTAGTGATTCTGGGTAAAAAAATTTAACCCATACTCGTATCAAAAAAGCTCGTTCCTATTCGAATAGGAACGAGCTTTTTTGCCATCGTCTTTTTTTATGCGGACTCACACCTTTTCTTATACGTCTGAATCAGGCGTGATAAAATAGATCAGTGTTTGGAGTTCATTGGTTAAGTCCACTTGTTGGACACGCACATCTTCAGGTACGGATACGCGGATTGGAGTAAAGTTCAAGATTCCTTTTACTCCTGCATGAACAAGCACATCGACCGTTTGTTGAGCTGCTTCTGCTGGCACACTCAAAATTGCCACTCGAATGCCATGTTCACGTATATATGCCTCCATTTCATGAGGCGGATAAATAGGCACGTCGTGTTGGATTGTGCCTATGAGAGAGTCTTGGACATCAAACCCTGCGTCAATTTGGATGTTGTGTGTTCGTTTAAAATTGTACTGCAAAAGAGCGCGTCCCAGATTTCCTACGCCCACCAATGCAACTTTTGTTAGCCGGTCTTGATTGAGCAACTGACTAAAAAAGCGCATCAACTCTTCCACATCATACCCATAGCCGCGTTTGCCTAATGCACCAAAAGAAGAAAAATCCCTACGAATAGTCGCACTATCCACTTTTAACGCCTCGCTCAATTCAACGGACGAGATTTGCGTTGTTCCCATTTCATATAAGATGCACAAGTACCGATAATACAAGGACAAACGTTTGGCGCTTGCGATCGGAATGCGCTTGTCTTTCATTTACATCTTCCTCTTTCTTAAACTATTTTTCAACAAATTTTCTAAAGCAAATCACTGTCTACCTACGGTCCAAGATGAAGCTCCTCACAGTATACCATTAAATCTTTTTTGACTGGATAGTCTCCATACTTCCTCTCTTTTAGGCAGGTTTTTCAATCTGTTCGCGCGAAGTCCTCACCTATCAAAAAAGAAGCGCATCCGTTATACTAGAACATGAAAAGAAAACGAGAGGAAGATTCGTGTGATTATCCTACAAGTCCAAAACGTTGCCCGTCATTTTGGGTCGGACGTTTTGTTTGAACAACTCCATATGGAAATACAATCCAATGACCGCATCGCCTTGGTTGGACGAAATGGTGCGGGAAAATCTACCCTTTTAAAAATAATTGCTGGGGTTGAAGAACCTGATGAAGGCATGATTTCCAAAGGAAAAGACGTAACGATTGGGTACTTGTCCCAAGATACAGGTTTGGATTCAGACAACACCATCTGGGAAGAAATGCTTGTCCCCTTTGCTCATTTGATTGCATTAGAACAAGACATGCGTGACATTGAACAACGCCTTCAGTCTATTGATTTGCTCGAAAATGACACAGTATATAAAGAGACCTTGCACCGCTATGACCAATTACAACATACCTTTTTGCAAGAAAATGGGTATGGGTACATGAGTGAAATCAAATCTGTTTTGCATGGTTTTTCTTTTTATGAAGACGATTATGACCGTCCTATCATGCAATTGTCTGGAGGACAAAAAACGCGGTTGGCTTTAGCGCGTTTGTTGTTAGAAAAAAAAGATTTGCTGATTTTAGATGAACCCACCAACCATCTGGATATCAAAACCTTAGGGTGGTTGGAAGAGTATTTAAAGTCCTATTCAGGAGCTTTGCTGATTGTGTCTCATGACCGCTATTTCCTAGACGCTCTTGCTGAAGAAGTTTATGAAATTAGCCGTCAAAAAATGACGCATTACGTAGGCAACTACTCACGTTATTTGGATCAAAAAGCCGAACAACTAGAACGAGACTGGAAAGTATACGAAAAGCAGCAAAAAGAAATGGGCAAATTAGAAGATTTTGTCAACCGAAACATTGTGCGGGCATCCACAACTAAAAGAGCCCAAAGCCGGCGCAAACAATTAGAAAAGATGGAAAAGTTGGATCGCCCACAAGGGGATGAAAAATCTGCACGCTTTCATTTCCAACCTGCACAAGAAAGTGGCCAGATTGTGTTGCAAGCTGAGGATGTTGCGATTGGGTACGGAACGGAGCCACTTGTGTCACAACTAGAATTGGACATTCGAAAAGGCGAAGCGATTGCTTTGGTGGGGCCTAACGGCATTGGCAAATCCACTTTGTTAAAAACCTTAATCAATAAATTGCCTTTGTTAAACGGAACAATCAAAATGGGAACGAAAGTAGACATTGGGTATTACGATCAGGAGCAAGAAGAATTGACGTCATCTAAAACAGTGTTAGGAGAACTCTGGGATGAACACCCTACAGTCAATGAAAAAGACATTCGGTCTCTACTCGGAAGCTTCTTGTTTTCTGGTGAGGATGTAGAAAAGACCGTTTCAAGTTTAAGTGGTGGTGAAAAAGCGCGATTGGCTTTGTCTAAACTTGCCATGCACCATGACAATTTCTTGATTTTAGATGAACCAACAAACCACCTCGACTTGGATAGCAAAGAAGTATTAGAAAATGCGTTGATTGACTTTGATGGAACACTTCTCTTTGTCTCCCATGACCGCTATTTCATCAATCGGATTGCGACTCAAGTTTTGGAGTTAGGTCCAGATGGCTCTACTTTATACTTAGGTGATTATGATTATTATGTACAAAAGAAAGCAGATATGGAAGAAGTGGCGCGACTCACCGAGGAAGCCAACGGAACAAAAGCCAAAAAAACAGATCAAGTAGAAGAAACTCCAACGAGCCAAGAGGATCGTTTGTTAACCAAAGAAATCCAAAAGCGTACCCGACAACTTGAACGTCAAATCACGGAGATTGAACAAAAACTAGATGAATTGGACGAGCAGATAGCCGCTTTAGATGCCCAGCTGGCTACTCCAGACGTCTATTTAAACCATGAAAAATCAACCGATTTGGCCAAACAAGCTGAAACATTGAAAGAGACACAAACCACTCTTATGGATAAATGGGAAACATTGAGTATCGAATTGAGTGAACTGTAACCAGTTCCACAAAATAAACACCATGCCAGCCTCTTCAACTAGGCTAGCATGGTGTTTTGTCTTAAAATCGATTCAAGTAATCACTATTCTTTTCAGCAAACTGTACTTACTGAGCACTTAGTTCTTTTTCTTTTTAAACAAAGCCCACATAAGTCCACCAATCAAAAAGGTGTTCATGATGAGACCACGCTTAATCATTTTTCTATGGGATGCAGCTGAATAGTCTGGGATAGCATCGAGATTTAATTGTTTGTATTGAGTGATCATCTCATCTGTACTATTGATCTCACTGTAGTGACCTGGACTGTCGGATAAATAATGCTGTGCATACGGAAAATACACTACTTCGTCTGGTTCATTCTTGAAAAGACCCTTAAACCAAGTATTCGCAGTAACGGTAACATGTTCAAGTGGCACGCGTTGGGCTTTTTCTACTTCTTTTTGATTAAATAGCAGCAAAAAGGCGTCACTTGAGTTTTGTGAAATCTCTCGCCCGTATCCAACCGATAAATTGCCTTCTAACCACAAGCGCGTGTCCAGTTTTTTTCTTGTGATTCATGTGTGCGTACATGTACCGTAAAGGCACGTTGACGTTTTTGATTTTCGATTTCCACAATAATTGTACCCTCGTAATCCGTAGTCAAAAGAGCCTGGTCTGTTGTGGAGCCCACCACGCCATGTAACCTGTCATGGCTTAATGTATTTGTGTCGTAATCCACAATAATCCAGCTCAACAAGCCAGTTTCTTTGTTGCGCGCAATAACATTTACCTCAAGGCGGGTGCCCCAAAACGCACTCGTATGTACATTGAATGAGCCAAAAATCATGTAATATTTTGGTTCTCCATCTTCAAAGATACGGGTTTTTATCAACTCAAACCCGTCTGGAATCAAACGCTCCGCCCATTCTAAATCTAGAATTTCATAACAGACAAACAGACTGTACGGCTCAACCACAAACCCCATATACGGGTTGTCTTCGGCTGAACGTTCCATCACTGCGTTTTGAAATTGGCTAGGTATGTATGTGCTTAAAGGGGCCATCATTTGAAGTGTCGCAATATCTTGTGGAGTAATCATGTTCTCCACTTTTTTAATAAAGGCAATATTATCCATTCTATCTCCCTCCGTTATGAAGTATTTTTAGGTTTTATATTCTTTAGTAGCTTTATAAGTGTATCTATTTTCTACTTTCGCCACAAGTTATTTCCCGAGTGAAGTCAAACTAGCAATCCCCCCTACACAATCTTGTCTACACCCACATTCAGCAGTCACTTTTTCAATACATACTTTGAATACATACTTAGACACATAAAAAAGTGTGAATAGACGGTTGTCCATTCACACTTTTACATGCAGTGCACCTATCCTCATAGAAAAACTTTGTCTTTCTTTTAGGAGGAATTTTGATGTTTGTATCAATAGTTTCTGATTACTGAATTTCTATCTTTTTCGTTTTGGGCTCTTCGTCCTCTTTTTTAGGGAGCTCTACTTTTAACAATCCATTTTCAAATGTAGCTTTAATGCCCTCTTCATTTACATTTTTCAACACAAATTGGCGGCTATAGGAACGAGACGAACGTTCACGACGAATATAGTTGCCTTCATCATCTTCTTCGTCTTTTTTCGTTTCTTGGTGTGCGCCAACACATTGTCTGTGTAATCTAGTTGAATGTCTTCTTTTGAAACTCCCGGCAAATCTGCTTTGAGTGTATATGCTTCTTCGTTTTCTTTAATATCTACGCTGAAATGGTCAATGTTAGCAAACAAATCATCAAAAGTATCGCCTAAAAACCCTTTATTAAAATTCATTAAGCTACGTCGTGACGGAAACAATTCATTCATCTGACATCCCACTTTCTTTTTTATTATTTTGTTCACTACCTATGGTATCCACAAAAAAGAAGGCTTTCAAGTAAAAGCCCTTACAAAATACTGCTTGCTTGGTAGAGATTCTCCCACATGTTCTTCTGCTCTTGTTCATCCACGAATCCCCATAGAACAAGACTTCAAAACAAAAAGCCTACACGTTGCGTAGGCTTTTTGCATCTGTCTTTGAGTGCATAGTTGCTTTGTTGTCTCTTCGTGACTGCATTTCATTACAACTCAAGTCCTGGACGTGCATTCAATCGATACGTTGCATAGGTCTTGTTTTTGTATAATTCATACGCTGCTGCTCCAATCATCGCAGCATTGTCCCCACACAAAGACAACGGTGGGATGATTAACTCCACTTGTGGCAATTCTGTTTCCACTGCCTTAGACAGCGCGTCTCGGAGCCCCTTGTTTGCGGCGACGCCTCCAGCTAAAAGGATTTGCTGAACACCTCGCTCCTTTGCAGCACGAATGGTTTTGGTTACCAACACATCCACCACACTTGCTTGAAAACTAGCCGCGATATCTTCTTTGTTCCACGCTTCGCCTTTTTGGTCCATGTTGTGCAGCTTGTTGATGACCGAACTTTTTAACCCACTAAAACTAAAATCAAAGTGGTCTTCATGAAGCATGGCTCGTGGGAAAGCATAGGTATCCTGACCTTTATGAGCCAATATGTCCATTTCTTTGCCTCCAGGGTAAGACAATCCTAAAACACGTCCAATTTTATCATACGCTTCTCCAGCAGCATCGTCTCTGGTTTCACCAATAATCTCAAACGCATTGTCTTTTTCCATATAGACTAATTCGGTGTGCCCGCCACTCACGACAAGCGAAAGAAGAGGGAAAGCCATAGGCGTTACTAGTCTGTTTGCGTAAATGTGTCCCGCCATATGATTGACAGCCAACAGCGGCAATCCATGTGCAAACGCCAATGCTTTAGCGGCACTCACCCCAATGAGCAAAGCCCCTACCAACCCTGGACCTTGTGTAACTGCGATGGCATCCAGTTCTCCATATGACACATTTGCTTGTTCCATTGCTTCCTCAATGATCAATGTGATTTGTTCCACATGGTGCCTGCTTGCAACTTCTGGGACCACTCCTCCAAATCGCTTGTGACTCTTAATTTGTGACGCCACCACATTGGATAAAATGGTGTCGCCGTTTTCTACTACAGCGGCACTTGTTTCGTCACAACTTGTTTCAATAGCTAAAATACGCACCACTTTTTCAGTGGGCATGTTTGTTGGGTGGGTTTTTTCCATCTGAATCCTCCTTTGCTGTTTCTTTTTTGTAACACATAATCCACGCATCCTCTACTGGGTGTGTGTAATAAGCCGAACGCTTGGCAATGGGTTCGAACCCTACTGCTTGGTACAAGGCTAGCGCAGGGTGATTGGAGACCCGAACTTCTAAAAAAAATTCCTCCACATCAGCCACTAAAGAAGACTGCAGAATGAATTCAAGCAAATACCTCCCTAACCCTTGGTGCTGGTACTCTTTGTGAATACTCACATGGTGCACTTCTGCTTCTTTGTCTAGTATGAAAAAAGCCGCAAATCCAATGAGGCGCTCCTTCTTGAACAACCCGATGTAGTGCATAAACGGCGCTTGCAAGTTTTCTTGAAATTGACCTGCACTCCACGGAGAACCTGTTGGGTAGCTCTTTTCTGCTAAGTCAAATAAAGTCTGTGCTGTTTGAGGCGTTGGATCCAACACCTCTAAAGCTACTCCTTGTTCGTTCGTATTACTAGACTCTGGGAATACATGCCTCATCTGCCTGTCGTCTCCTTGTCTAGGTTTAAAATCATTTCCAACGCGTCTTCTCGATCCGGGTGGTAATACCCTTTCTTAATGTTTCCTTCCACAAAGCCCATTTTTTTGTACACACTTTGTGCTGAGAGGTTGGACACACGAACTTCTAATGTATAACGCATTTTTCCTTCTTCCATTGCCAGTCGCTTGATTTCTTTTAAGAGAACAGTGGCAACGCCTTGCTTTTGGCAACGAGGCAAAACAGCTAGATTGGTCAAATGTACATCATCTTCGCTAAATTTCGCGCCTATAAACCCAATTGTATGCCTGCCATCTTTAGCTAAGAGATACAAAGCCTGGCGGTTTGTATTCATGTCTTCCAAGACAGAATGGGCATTCCAAGGAGCTTTTCCACCGTAACAGATTTCTTGGATGGAAACGATTCGCTCCACATCTCCTGGTCCGCCAATGGCCAATGAAATGGGGGTGCCATCCGCTAAGGCGTGTGTCTCGTCTGTAACCGTTACGCGCAAAGATAGATACTGCGGACGAGACGGAGTTTGAGTAGAGAATGAATGTAGCAAGCGCTTAATACGTTTCAATCCAATCTCCCCCTACCTCATCTGGGTTTTGTTCTTTCCAGTTTTCTTCTGCTTCTGTAAGTTTTAAATAAGCAGGTGTATAGGTGTGGACGTCGACAGACGCTTTTTGCTCACCTAACAATGCCAACACGGATGCGCGCGGAAAATGGTCTTGTTTTGGAATAGGCATCAGACGCGCACCCAAATGAGTAGAAAACAGCTCTGTATACATATGCACATCTGGGCTCACTAATTCAAACGTCCCGTCCATCTCTTGCAATGTTTGAGCCAACTCTTTGGCGGGTAGGTGTGTATCTTGTAAAACAACATCCAGCTCACCGTTGACGCTTTTATAAATGCCGGCATACACATTGCTGCGTCGAGCATCGAAAAAAGGCACGATGTAATGCGGAGACCCGATGCGATTGGCTGCTAAGACTTCTAGACTAGACACAACGGCTAACTCTTTGTTTAGGGAGTAGGCAAGAGTTTTGGCAATCGTGACACCAATTCGAAGACCCGTATACGATCCTGGTCCGGCGGCCACAACCAACCGGTCTAATGTTTCTGGGGCCCACTCCACATCCTCCATCAACTGGTGAATAGCTTGCATGAGACGTTCACTGTGGTTTCGTTTTAAATGAGTGGTGTATTCTCCAATTAGCTGAGACGCTTCTGTGACTGCAATGCTCATCGTTTGATTGGATGTATCCAGTGCTAAAACACGCATTTTTTTGCTCCTTTGTTTGTCTGTTTTTTGCTTCTTGTATTTTATCACATTTGAGAATATTTTTTAAAAAGGTCTTCTTACACACTTTTTCACTCTAGACTCTAAGGTATTTATTTCACATACGAGTGTTATTTATTGATTTTTTCTCTTTACTTCTATAAGGTTAAGCCATTAGGTTGAATGAAGAAGGAAAGAAGATCATGGAAAGTATCCCGTGTATCCGTTCCTATAAAAAACCCAAAGCAACACAGTTCGAGGGTTCGAGTGTGTATCACGCATGCACATTAAATGTGAAAAAAGAAAATCAATTAGTATTCTATAACAAAAGAGAAGGGAAGGGAAACTCCACCCGCTAGAGATGAAAAGACAACGCAAGTGCTCTACACAAGCCTTCTTACTCTAAAAAGAAGCATTTGAACAGAGTTGTAGCAGCATCTTAAAGTTTGTGAACAGATTATCCACGAGCACACTATTTCTAGGCTAAAAAACTTCTTTTTATGAAGACGTTTTGTCAGATACAGAGTTCTTGCCTCTTTTTTGCACCCTATTTTTATACACTTGCTTATTGCGTGCCTACAACCTACCCCTGTACTATACACCTGTGGTTCCCAATTCCTGGGAGCATCATTTGCCTTTCTCCTTCGTGTGTCACGTCTGGAAGAGCAACTTGAGTAAGTACGCTAGAAACAGGCCATTTGGAAGCATTCATGTCTTTAGATAAATGCTTTTATTAAAAAAATGGCCAGCAGGGCTTGTGTCAGTATTTGATGACTCTCTATAGCTAAAGTTATATGTTGCATTTTTCCGCTATTGTATTGGTCAACGACCGTCTAGTGCCCTATTGTTTCTTTTTATATTATTTGTACAGATATACATTGTTGATAATCATACGAAGATGGAGGAACTTTTAATGGCTACTATTTTAATCACAGGTGCTGCTGGTAAAATTGGAACACGTCTCACCAGACACCTTAGCGGAACGCATACGCTCATTCTTGTAGATCTTGCTTTTGATACACGTCCATATGCAAATATAAACACAAATACGTATTTAGAAAGAGACTTGACCCTCGAAGAAGGGTGGGACGGATTGCTAGATGAGGTGGCATACATTATCCATCTCGCATCTGATCCAAAGCTAAAGTCAGAGTCATGCGAACATGTGCTGAATTTCAATTATAAATTGGTGCAAAATCTTTTTACAAAAGCGGCGACTTCCACCACCCTCAAACGTGTCGTTTTCGCAAGTTCGATTCATGCCATTGATTCATATGCACAAGCCACTCCAGAACAAGCCACGGATGCTCCACGAGTAAATGACGTGTATGTTGTATCAGAAGTTTATTTAGAAGGACTGGCTTGTTTTCATTCGTGCCTCCATGGGATTGAATCTGTTGGCATTCGAATGGGGAACTACATAGCTGAGTCGGATTGCTCCGCAAAGACATACACGCGTGAGCGCACAATGGATATTTCTGAAAAAGAATTCAATCAACTCATCGAGTCTGCTTTATCCGTACCCATAAACCAAAAGCATTCTTTTTTGTTGATAAATGGATTTGAAAAGCTTCCCTTCGATGTCGAGGCAGGAATAAGTAAAAAATGAATCAGACATAAACAACCCCCTTCTTCCACAGAGTTTTGGCTTTTCTGTGTAGAAAAAAGGGGTTTTTAAATGGACTCGCAAACAAGTGAGACATACGAGAGAACACTTTTCTTGTATGTCTTTTCTTTGTCTGATTTTTTGGTCTTCTTTGTTTAAGGAGACTTAATAGACTCGATAAATCGAACAAAAGCCTCTTTCCCTTTTGAGGTTGGTTTAAATACAGCAGCGTCTACGAGCACACGTAAGAAAACCTCACCAACCGCCGCGTAAATCACGTCTTTTACAGTAGCTTCTGTGACATCTCGATTGGCTTCTTTTAAAGTTGTGGCCCACACACGGTGACAGGCTTCCACTTCAGTCTCAGTAGAACGACCCAATAAGTACTCTTCCACTTGTTCCATTTCTCTTTTTAGACGTGGGGGGAGAATTGCTAGACCCATCACTTCAATCAACCCGATGTTTTCTTTTTTGATGTGTTGCACATCAGGATGGGGATGAAACAGACCATCTGGAAAATCCGCTGTGGTGCGGTTGTTTCGTAATACTAAATCAAGTTCATACACTGCACCTTGTCTTCGCACGATTGGTGTCAGAGCATTGTGAGGCGTTCCGTCTGTTTTATGCAAGACGTCCACAGATGCATCTGTGTACCCTTTCCAACTTTTCATTATCTGGTCGGCTGCTTGTACAAGTTCTTCTTTATCCTTTCCTCGTAAACGGATCACAGACATCGGCCACTGGACAAGGCCTGCTTGAACAGTTGGGTGAGCTGCCAGTGAAAACGAGTGCCACAAAGAGGCTTGTTCCATCGGGAAAACGTGTCTGCCTCCTTGGTAATGGTCGTGCGACAAAATAGAACCTCCTACGATAGGCAGCCCTGCGTTTGCTCCTACAAAGTAATGAGGCAAAAAGGTCACGATATCGAGTAAATTTCGAATGGCTTGTTTCCCGACATTCATCGGCTCATGTTTGTTCGAAACGAAGATAGCATGTTCATTGTAATATGCATAAGGAGAATATTGAAAACTCCACGTATTTTCGTCAATCGGCAAACGAATCAAGCGGTGGTTGGCGCGTGCAGGATGGGTTTGGGTTCCTTCATATCCTTCATTTTCTACACATAACAAGCATTTTGGGTATGTACTAGGCGGTGTATTGACTTGCATCATAATTTCCTTGGGATCTTTTTCTGGCTTGGATAAATTGATAGTCATTTGTAGTTCCCCATACTCCGTTTGGTGTGTAAATTCAATATTTTGAGCAATTGCACGTGTTTTGATATAATCATTTTTTTGACTCAACTCAAAAAAATAGTCGGTTGCATCTTTAGGTGACTCGGTATACTTTTGTCTAAATACTTCGTTTACACGAGACGGTAGAGGAGTAAGCACATCCATAATCCGGGCAGATAGCTGCTCTTTTTCATGTCTCGTATTAGAAATCACTTGGTTGGCAACGGCAGTTGAAATCAAGGCGTCTAATAGTTCCAGACGCGACATGCCTCTTTCTACGAAACTTTCTTCAGAGGGCTCCCCTGCTTCACCAATTAAAAAACATACCCGGTTTTCCATATACAATTGATCGTCTTTGTGGATCAAACCATCGTGGTATGCGGATTGAATAAATGTTTTGACTAGTTGACTACTCATTGTCTACCTCCTATATAGTAGGCTTTTGATACGCCTATGTAGAACACACTGTTCTTTTGATTTTTTTACATATCGTGCTTGGTTTACGCCTCTTCTAGTGTAGGTTCTTTCAGAATGGGTTACAAGGTTTTCTTTCCCTTTTTATATGGTATAATGTGCAGTAGCGCTCATACAGCGAGTGCATTGAGTAAGCTAGAAAGGATGAAGAAATATGCCCTTTTTCTATTGGGACCCAACGTATATTCTAATTTTAATTGGTTTAGCGATTTCTGGAATAGCAAGTAGCTATGTGAAAAAAACGTACACCACTTACAGCAAAGTACGAAGCCAAAGAGGGCAGACAGCAACAGAAGTCTGCCGAGATATTTTAGATACTGCTGGACTTCAAAACGTCAAAATCGAACCGATTCGTGGAAATTTAACGGACCACTACAGTTCACAAGAAAAAGTATTGCGTTTGTCTGATTCTACCCGCAATTCTACATCCGTTGCGGCAATCGGTGTTGCGGCACACGAGGCAGGTCACGCTTTACAAGACAAAGAAAGTTATATTCCCTTACGTCTTCGAGCTAGTCTCGTGCCAATCACTACGTTTGGACAAGGCGTATCCTACCCGTTGATCTTAGCTGGAGTCCTATTTGGTGGCAACTCATTTTTGATCAACACAGGACTGCTCCTCTTTACGAGTACATTGATTTTTCAACTGGTGACTCTGCCTGTGGAATTTAATGCATCTAACCGTGCAATTGCGATCTTGGAAGAGCAACGCTTGTTGACTCCTGAAGAGTTGCCACATGCTGAAAAAGTATTAAAGGCAGCCGCACTCACTTATATTGCAGCTGCAGTTGCGTCGTTCCTTAACGTTCTTCGCTTGTTTCTTTTGTTTGGAGACTCTAACAGAAGACGTAGATAAACCCATTATCCAAATAGCCCCATTTCTTTTTGAAAAAGAAGTGTAGGCTATTTTTTTTGTCTTTTTCACACTGTTTACTCAAGACAACATTCGCTTTTGTTTCTAGTCTTGTCTGTCCATCTCCATCTGAGCATGTCCGGTTTCTCTATAAAATTCAACTAAGAAAGATTCCATGTAGGCATGACGTTTAGCTGCTTCACGTTTGCCCGCTTTAGTATTCATGAATTTTTTCAATTTTAACAATTTTTCATAGAAATGGTTGAGAGCAGGTGTAGGTGTCTGTCGGTACTCTGAAAGTGTCATATTTTCTCGAACGGCAACAGATTCGTCGTACAACACATGCCCTTTGCTTCCAGCATACAAAAAACACCGGGCTATTCCAACGGCTCCCATCGCATCTAATCGATCGGCATCTTGAACAATTTGAGCTTCGAGCATTGAAACAGGAGTTCCCGTTCCACCTTTATAAGAGATCGTGGTAATAATCGACACAATGGCTCTTTTTCGCTCGTCAGACACGCCCAGTGTGCCCATCCAGTATAGAAGGTCACGGACACTTTCTTTCTCACTCGCGACAACTTTCTCGTCAATCAAGTCATGTAACAAGGCCGAAGCTGTCACAATAAACAAATCCGCTTGTTCCTCTTGAGCCAATTGTACCGCAGTTGTTCGAACGCGGTCGATGTGCGTCCAATCATGTCCAGTGCCTTCTTGTGCCAAGGTTTGCCTAACGTATTCTTCCATTTGCTGGAGAATGTGTGCATCTTTTGTGTCCACGTTCTTTCCCTCTTTTCTTTTCAATGCCTCTAAAAATATTCAAATAAAAAAACCAGGAACATCCTGGTTTTTTTATTCTTCTGGCATTCCTATTTCGGCTACTACGACTTCTTGAATACGTGACACATATGCATCGACTTCTTCTTGAGTAGGCGCTTCTGCCATAATACGCAAAAGACTCTCTGTCCCACTTGGACGCACAAGCACACGTCCGTTGTCGCCCATTTCACCTTCTACTTCCTCGATGACTTCTTTAATGGCTGGATTGTTCATCACATTGTGTTTGTCCTTTACAGGCACGTTTACAAGTTTTTGTGGATATGGGACCACTTCTGAAGCAAGTTCAGATAATGTTTTCCCTGTTTCTTTCATTACATGTAAAAGTTGAATCCCTGTTAACAATCCGTCACCTGTCGTCAAGTAATCAAAAAAGACAACGTGTCCAGATTGCTCGCCACCTAGATTGTATCCATTTTCTTTCATCTCTTCGACAACATATCGATCGCCCACGTTTGTTTTTACACTTTTGATTCCTGCTTTTTCAAGTGCTTTGTAAAAACCAAGGTTACTCATTACGGTAGAGACAAGTGTATCTTTTTTTAGTCTTCCTTGGTCATGGAAGTATTTGGCACAAATATAGAGGATTTTATCTCCATCTACGATGTTGCCTAATTCATCGACAGCAATCAAGCGGTCGCCGTCTCCATCAAATGCAAGTCCTGCATCGGCTTCTTTTTCAACTACCCATTCGGCTAACTTTTCAGGGTGTGTGCTTCCAACCCCTTTGTTGATGTTCAAGCCGTCTGGCTGGTTGCCCATCACATCAAAATCACACTCTAAATCAGCGAACAAACGGTTCAAAATAGGAACCGTGGCACCATTTGCACCGTCTAAACAGACGCGAAGACCGGCTAAATCACCTGGGATCGTTTGTGTCAAAAATTGAGTATATTTTAAGACACCTTCTTTAAACTCTTCGGACGTCCCCAATCCTTCCGCCGAAGGTCTTGGGAGATCATCGCTATCTTTATTTAATAGCAACTCAATTTCTTGTTCTTGTTCATCAGACAACTTTGAGCCATCTGCGCCAAAAAACTTGATTCCATTGTCTTGTGCAGGGTTGTGCGAGGCAGAAATCATAATTCCTGCTACTGCTCCTTGGGCACGCGTTAAATACGATACACCTGGCGTAGACAATACACCTAGACGCATCACTTCGATCCCAATGGACAACAATCCTGAAATCAACGAGTTTTCTAGCATACGACCTGAAATACGTGTATCCCGTGCGACAAGAACGCGTGGGGTCTGATTTTCTTCCAAATGCTGGGAGAGGACGTATCCGCCATAACGCCCTAATTTAAATGCCAATTCAGGCGTTAACTCAACGTTTGCAATCCCTCTAACTCCATCGGTTCCAAAATATTTCTTCATATTTTAATCACCTTTTATCTTTCCTATTATAGTATCAAGCTTGACTAGTTTTTTGAACTGTCTTTTTTTCCAGAACTATCGGTCTTGGTTGAATCGGTTGAATCTGAACTCGTGTCTTTAATTGTAGTTTCTTCATCGGCTGCCGAATCGTCGGTCTTCTTCGTGACATGAATGACCACTTCTATCGATTCTGGTTTGACCGTTTTCAAGCCATTGGGTAAAGCTATTTTCACGCTTCTTGTCGTGGATTCTGTGACACCAGAAAGATCAATCTCTACAGGAAGGTTGTCGAGCGATTTTAATAATGTCTCAGGACCGGTGACTTGCGCGTTAGGCTCTTGTCCTTCAGCAAATTCTAATTCATATGTGTACTCAGGGTTTTCTTCTCCTGCTTTTCGAAGTACAATTGGAATATTTTTGCTTGTTCCTTCTACGGGAATAAGAACATCTACTTGGCTTTGATCGATATTGACGTTTAACAACTCTCCATTTTTATCAAACACGAGAACAGGCAACGTCATTTCAATGTCCTCGGTGATGTTGGTTCCGTCTGGAAGAACAACGACCGACACTTCACTAATTTTATCAATAGTCGATTTTGCCCCGGATATCGTCACACTTTCCGGGGATACAATTGGAGTACTTGCGATGTATCCTTCCGCCAAAGAAGATGGACTAAATTCGACAGATACTGAGTATTTTACGACAGCTTTTTCTTCAATCACAATGTCTACCTCTAAAGGCATGATGCTATAATTTAATGAGCTCGACAAACCTTTTCCTATCAGTTTGACTGTATGTTTTCCAGGACCTAGTTCATTTAAGTTAGGCGTTGTGATTTCGAAATTTCGAGTGGCGAGTGTTTGCGTTAATATAGATTGTGATCCTTCTAGACGAATCGTGGCTGTTTCGGGCAAGCCCGATACGAAAAACTTTTCTCTGTCTATGTCAATCACAATAGGAATATCGGTTACCACTTCCACCGACGTCACACTGGCTCCGTTGTTGGGGCTCATGGTATTGGCTTGAGAGTTGTTTTTTGATTTCACAAAAGTAAAGAGCATCAGTGCAAAAAGAATGGCAACAATTCGGGTTGGCCAAGGATTGTTTGCTTTCTCCAATCTCATTTTCCAGACACCCCTTTCCGTATGTTCTCGATAAACGATTGCAACGGACCTTCTTTTGGTTCTTCTTGTATAAATTCTCGAGCTAAGTACTGCTCCATTTCTTCTAGAGTCATTTCCGTGATTAAGTTTCCAGCGCGCGCCACGCTAATGTCTCCAGTTTCTTCTGAGACGACGATAGTGATGGCATCTGTCACTTCACTCAACCCGATGGCTGCGCGGTGTCTGGTGCCCAAATTTTTAGGAATAGCAGAGCTCTCAGACAATGGAAGATACCCGGCTGCGGCGGCAATCTTGAAATCACGTATAATGACCGCTCCATCATGCAGAGGTGTGTTAGGGATAAAAATATTGATCAACAACTCTGAAGAGATTGCGGCGTCCAATCTTGTCCCGGTATCAATATATTCTTCTAATCCTGTTTCCATCTCTATCGAAATAAGTGCACCAATACGTCGTTTGCTCATATATTGAACAGCTGTAGAGAAGGATTGAATCATGTCTTGACCTGGATCTTTTTTCTTTCTCATGTTAAAGAGTGACCCACGTCCTAGATGTTCCAGTCCTCTTCTTAATTCAGGTTGAAAAATAATAATCAATGCCAATGCAGACCAGTTGATAACGAAATCGACTACATATTCTGTAGTTTGTAATTTAAAGAAATAACTAATGACCTTTATGAGGAGGATAACACCGATTCCCTTTAAGAGCTGAACGGCGCGTGTCCCTTTTACAATTTTCATTAATTGTTGAATAAAAAAGGCTACGATCACAATGTCAATGATGTTAATCACTGTGGACCATGTGAGAAGCTGTGTCCAGTCAAAAGTCATTGATTCACCTCCTGAGATGTGTTGCATACATTGTCGATTATAACATAGTTTCACTTTTTTCTAAATATATCAAAAAAGCACAAATGAAAACAAAAAAAATGCAGGAATAAATTCCTGCATTTTAATACTGGGCTACTAGGATTCGAACCTAGGAATGACGAGACCAAAACCCGTTGCCTTACCGCTTGGCTATAGCCCATTGACTACTATGGAGGGGGAGAGATTCGAACTCTCGAACCCTGAGGGAGCGGATTTACAGTCCGCCGCGTTTAGCCACTTCGCTACCCCTCCATTATATCCATTTTGACAAATTTTGTCAATGCCGGCTAAAGGAATTGAACCCTCGACCCTCTGATTACGATTCAGATGCTCTACCAACTGAGCTAAGCCGGCTTCGTGCTAAGGTCAAGAATGACCCGTACGGGAATCGAACCCGTGATACCGCCGTGAAAGGGCGGTGTCTTAACCGCTTGA
>CAYZZA010000011.1:0-30963 GCA_964482685.1 uncultured Carnobacteriaceae bacterium | reverse complement strand
GACACCACAAACAATGTCAAGCATTAAAATGAGAATGCTCTAATCTTTTTGTTTTTCTTTCTTTTTACACAAAAAAGATGAGAACGTTATGTTCTCATCTTTTAAATACTACTCTGGAATAACCACAAGCACTCTTTACCTCATACTTCTTTAATAATTCATCGTATATAATTTTTCTCTGTATATGTCAATCAACTCTTGCTCTGTCATCTCCACACTTGGTTTATCTAAAACAATTTCACCCTTATCCAACATAATCACACGATCAGAATACATCAGTGCATCACGCATATTGTGTGAAATCATAAGTGTTGTAATTGCATCTTTTTGTATAAATTCACGTGTTTTCTGCATAATAACCGATGAAGTTTTTGGATCTAGCGCAGCGGTATGCTCATCCAACAATAACAATTGGGGTTGTTTCATCGTCGCCATAACAAGAGACAATGCTTGTCTTTGACCTCCAGATAAAAACTTCACTTGCGTATTCAGTTTTGTTTCTAATCCCAAATCCAATTCTTTGAGCAAACGTTTATACTCAGGCAATTTTTCTTTTTTCAAAAGAGCACGAAGGGTAAAGCTTTCCCCTTTTTTGTCCGCAATACTCATGTTTTCTAGAATGGTTAAAGAAGGCGATACACCCATCGAAGGATCTTGGTACACTCGCCCAATGTGCTCGGCTCGTTTTTCTTCTTTTTGTTTCGATATTTCTTGACCTTCTAACCAAATTTCCCCTTCATCTACAGACAAGGAGCCACCAATTAAATTAAACAATGTGCTCTTTCCACATCCATTTGATCCTAAGACTGCTGTGCACTTTCCGCGCTCAATTTCTAAATCGAAGGAGCGGAAAACGGTCAGTTCATTCTCGGTTCCTGTGTTAAACTTTTTAGCTAAATTAGTTATTTTGAGTGACATGTTTAGAACCGCTCCTTTTTTTCTTTTTGAAAATCTTATCTGAGAAATTATGGTAAGAAAGGAAAATAATAACAATAACAGCACTAATCATTTTTAGGTCTGTTGGTTCCAACCCTCTATCAATGGCAATAACACCAATGATTCGATAAGTCACTGCTCCAATCACCGCACGAGTGGTCAATTTTAATTTACTTGAGCCTTTTCGAACAGCATCTCCAATAATAATGGAGGCAAGCGCAATAACTATTATTGAATTTCCCATGGTGATGTCTGCAAAACCTTGTGATTGCGCTGCTAATGCCCCACTTAGTGCAGCAAGTCCGTTAGACAACATTAGCCCCATCACTTTATAAGAGTCACTATTTTGGCCTAATGAACGAACTAAAGATTCGTTGTCTCCAGTCGCAATCAACAAATATCCTTTTTCTGTCTTTAAGAACCAATCAAGCACTAACTTTAACACAAGGACGAGGATTGCTAGGATCAGAATGGGGTGCCCGTATTTATAAACAGACTCATACCCAAATAGAGGAACGTTCGATTTGCCATTGATTCGTAGATTCACCGAATATAAAATTGTCATTGTTAGAATCCCTGAGAGTAAGGGCGTGATTTTTAACTTTGTAAACAAAATAGCTGTCAATAATCCTGCCAAAGCTCCTCCCACAAATGCCCAAGCCGTACTAATTACTGGCCCTTGATCCATCGATACAAACTTTGCGAACACAAATGCCCCTAAAGGAAATGTCCCCTCTACAGACAAATCGGAAACATCCAGTATTTTATACGTAATAAATACACCCATTGCTAAAACAGAAAAAATCAATCCTTGTTCCAGTGATGAAAACGATAGCCTTGCTAATCTTAAAAACGTACTCATGTCTCTTCACTCATCCTTATACTTATTCGCCTACGTGTGTGGCATCTTTAAAAATTGGCAATGCTTCATCCAATCCAAGTGCTTTTAGTGTCTCCATGTTTACTGTCACAACTGTTTTCTCAGCAAGTCCAACCGGCATGTCAGATATCTCTTTTTTGTCCACTAAAATGTCTTTGGCCAGTTGGGCTGTTTGCTTGCCTAATTCGTAATAGCTTAATCCATTTGTGATTAAAATGCCACCTTCAACTTGTGTTTCTTCAGCTGAAACAGAAATCATGCCTTTTTCGATCAATTTCTTAGAAACAAGTTCAACCGAGTTGGCCACTAAATTGTCACTTAGGTTATAGACAGCGTCTACCTTTGTTAACAATGAATCAATCGCTTGTGGCAAATCATTTACACTGTTTACTCCGACTGTTTCTACTTTCAACCCTAACGCTGGGGCGAGTTCTTCTATCTCTTTTATTTGGATTTCTGAGTTTGATTCACTCGTATTGTATAAAATTCCAATGGTTTCAATAGATGGATCGATTTCTTTGAACATTTTCAATTGTTCTTCAACAGGTGCTTTATCACTTGTTCCTGTGATGTTGCCGCCTACTTTTTCCCAATCTGCAACAATCTCGGACTGTACCGGATCGGTTACCGCGCTAAATAAAACTGGGACTTCTGATGTCGCTTGCTTGGCTGATTGTGCTGCTGGTGTAGCAATAGCGTAAATTAAATCTACGTCGTCTTGAACAAACTTCTGTGCAATATCTACAGTGTTGGGAATTTCACCTTGGGCATTTTTATACTCAATTTGTGCATCGACTCCAAGTTCTTTCAACCCATCTTCAAAACCTTCACGTGCGGCATCTAAGGCAGGATGATCAGCCAGTTGGCTAATGCCTATTGTAAATGTCGCTTCTTCCTCTGCCGATTCTGTTGCACATCCTCCAAGTACTGCCAAACTTACTGCTGCTAATCCAATTAGTCTTTTCCACTTGCTCATGTCTATTCCCCCTTGTTTTTTATAAAAAAAAATCTTTCGCTCCTGTAAGCATAGTTGTATAAACTATGCTTACAGGGACGAAAGATTTACTTTCCGTGGTACCACCCAAATTTATGACCTCAGGTCATCTCTTTTCAAACCTATCAGTTTGATCCTTTGATAACGGAAGGCACCCGAACCAGTCTACTTTGTTCAACCGATTTGCTCAGAAGTGAATAATCAATGTCCTTTATTATCGATTTTCACCACCCATCGACTCTCTAAAAATAAACAGACATCTTTCTCTTCGTCATTGCATGTATTGGATTAGTACTAAGATTACTTGACACCTGAACCAATGTCAAGTGTTAAAATGAGAAAACTATCATAATCTTTAAACACATATATAAAAACTATGCAGAACATAAAAATACCCCTGTAATTAAAGCTAAGGTTCTACTTTAAATAAAGGAGTATGGGTATAAGTGTTTGCGTGTAGCTAACGATTTTTTAGAGCAAAGAACTTAGAAAAACTACGTACTTTTTAGACTCTTTTTGCCAACCACAAACTTCTTTGTCGTTCATATACGCATGATTTTTCTTTCTTTTCACTTGTGTAGGGTAACCCTTATGCGCGATAGGATGGACGAAAGTTTCGAAGGCGCAGCGCGTTTGTCAATACAGAGACCGAACTAAAACTCATTGCTGCTGCTGCAAACATAGGGCTTAGCAATGGACCACCAAAGATGTAAAGCAAGCCCATTGCCAAAGGAATCCCCACTACGTTATAGGCAAATGCCCAAAACAAGTTTTCTTTAATGTTTTTAATGGTCGCATGACTGAGTTCAATTGCTCCTGAAACAGCTCTCAAATCATTACGCATCAGTACAACATCTGCAGATTCCATTGCAATGTCCGTTCCTGACCCCACAGCAATTCCAACATCTGCTTGCGCAAGAGCTGGGGCATCGTTGATTCCATCCCCAACCATCGCCACTTTTTTGCCTTCTTGCTGGAGACGTTTGACTTCATTGGCTTTATCTTCTGGCAAGACATCACTTCGCACATGCTGAATGCCAACTTTAGTTGCAATTGCTTTTGCTGTTCGTTCATTGTCTCCTGTTAACATAATGACTGTTAGCCCTTTTGCTTGTAGCGATTGAATTGCTTCTGCACTTGTCTGCTTGACTGTATCTGCTACAGCAATAATTGCGGATAACGAGCCATTAATCGCTACATACATTGGGGTTTTCCCTTCATTTGCCAAGTTGTCCGCCAGTATTTCTGCTTTTTTCATCTCAATCTTTTTTAACCTCATCAATTTTTGGTTGCCCATTAAGACTCTTTCTTGGTCAATTACTGCTTCAATCCCTTGTCCTGGAAGAGCGATGAAAGAAGTTGCGTCCAGTAAAGAAAGAGACAACTCCGTAGCTTTGCGCACGATGGCTTCTCCAAGTGGGTGCTCAGAGCCTACTTCAGCCGATGCAGCTAGCTTGAGTATGTGGTTTTGTGTTAAATCCGAAAACACATGGACATCAGTCACTTCTGGTTTTCCTTCTGTAATGGTACCTGTTTTATCTAATAAAATAGTATCGGCATGATGAGCGGTTTCCAATGCAGTCCCACTTTTAATTAAGATGCCATGTTCAGCCCCTTTTCCAGTTCCTACCATAATCGCCGTAGGGGTTGCCAACCCTAAAGCACAGGGACACGCAATAACAAGCACAGAAATGCTAATCATTAAGGCAAACCCAGGTGCTTGCCCAGCCAAGAGCCAAGCTATCCCTGACAAAACGGCAATGCTCATCACTATAGGAACAAAGTAACCGGTTATCACATCAGCCATTTTTGCTATTGGGGCTTTGGATCCTTGAGCCTCTTCAACAAGCTGAATGATTTGTGACAACATTGTCTCTTCTCCCACTCGCGTTGCTTCATACTCCATGCTACCAGTTTGGTTCATACTTGCTCCAATGACGTCATCGCCGGGAAGTTTTTCAACTGGAATACTCTCTCCAGTTAACATCGATTCGTCAACAGACGAATGACCTTTAATCATGGTGCCATCCACTGGGACTTTCTCTCCTGGTCGAACCCGAATGATGTCCCCTTTTTGGACTTGAGACACCGGGATTTCAGCTTCAACGCCCGCACGAACCACTCGTGCGGTGGTGGGGGCTAATTCAATTAGTTTTTCAATTGCCTTAGACATACGCCCTTTTGAACGCTCTTCCAGGTATTTTCCTAATGTATGAAAGGTTAAAATAACTCCGGATGTTTCAAAATATAGATCCATCGCACGCGTTGGATCTCCTTGAAAAATTTGAATAGTCGCAAATATACTATAGAAAAATGCGGCCATCGTTCCAAGTGCAATCAACGAGTTCATATTGGGATGCCCTTTGAGAAGGGTCTTGAACCCTTGTTTAAAATAATCCGCACTCACAACTAGCACCGGTAGTGTCAGGCCCATCTGTAGGAGTGCAAAATTTAGTGGATGGATATCTGGGTTTATACTCATCGGTACCGGCATTCCAACCATGTGCCCCATGGAAAGGATGAATAGGGGCAACGCAAAGATAATTGAAATCACTAAACGTCTTGTTAGCTTGTCCATCTCTTTTTCTTTTCGTTCTTCTCTTTTCTTTGTAGTTGTTTGCACACTTGCAGCATTTTTTAACTCTGCTTTGTACCCTGCCTCTGACACAATTTTTTCAATCTCTTGTGGGGAAAGAGAAGACGTATGTGTCACACTCATTTCTTCCGTTGCTAAATTAACAGATGCATGTTTCACACCTGTTAAATTTTTTACAGAGTGCTCAATCGTTTGTGCACAAGAGGCGCAAGTCATGCCTTCAAGCGTGTAAACTTCGTTAACAGACTCTTCCGTTACCGGTGTATACCCTGCATCTTGAATGGCTCTTTCCAATTCAGCTTCTTTAAACTCATCTCCTTCATACGTCACTTGGAGGGATTCTGTTGCTAAGTTTACAGAAGCATTTTTGACTCCAGGGATACGTGCTGCTACTTTTTCAACAGTTTGTGCACAAGAGGCGCAAGTCATCCCGTCAATTTCAATTGTTTTTTTCATGATGCCCATCCCCTTTTATTTTTTCTGTATGGCAAGCACATTGTCCAGGCACACACTGGCATGCAATGTATTCGGGTGCATGTTTTTTCTTTGTTTCAATCACTTTTTCTAATTTCTCCAATTCAGCTTGGGTAAGTGATATTTCTTGAATCCATTCTCGTAGTACAGATCCTTTTTTTGTGTCACACACTTTTGAAAACAATTCTTTTGCTTCATTCCTCAAACAATCTTGTTCATGTTTGAGAGGAGCATAAATAAATCGATTGCCTTGTTTAGTCGTGGATAAATAGCCTTTTTTTACAAGACGACCCAATAATGTTTTAATCGTCGCAAGCTTCCAATCCATTTTCGTACCCACTATGTCACTGACCTCAGTGCTTGTGGTTTTCTTTTTTGTCCAAACGACACGCATGATTTCCCACTCTGCTGCTGTCAGTCCCGGTAAGTCTTGTTCCATAGGGTGGATGCTCCTTTCACTTTTTCTCCTCACTAAGTTTACACTTGTAAACGTTGTGTGTCAACACATACTTTTTTTCTCTATTATCTTTGTTTTTTTTCTCTCGCACCTATCCTTTTCTTGAAAAATCCCCTATACTCAGTGTATACTGTACTTTTGTGATTTTTCTTTCTTAGATGTAGTCACTAGAAGCTCGAAACAGGCAAAGAAACGAGGAGTATATATGTACACACTAACCATAAAAGAGATACAAAGTATTTTAAAAAATGAACATTTATTGCGTGAAATTGTGACTCCACAGACATGGACCAATCATCTTGAAGATCCAGATGTCTTAGCTAGTCCTTTGAAATCACTCTCTTACACCTCTCAACAAACAGATGCAACAACCTTGTTTTTTTGTAAAGGTGCCGCATTTAAACACGAATACTTAACCGCTGCAGTGCACAATGGAACACGCTTTTATGTGTCTGAAGTTGTGTACGATGAATCACACACCGTTGGATTTATCGTACACAACGTCCGCAAAGCTATGGCCATTTTGGCCCGAGAATTTTATGGAAATCCACAAAAGAAATTAAAACTAGCGGGCATTACGGGAACAAAAGGAAAAACGACGACTGCGTATTTTTTAGGCTCTATTTTACAAACGTTCACACAAAATAAAACAGCACTTTTTACGAGTCTTACAAATACTGTGGACGGAAAAACCTACAAAGAAGCTGAGCTAACGACACCAGAATCACTTGATTTGTATGCGTTGATGGCTCAAGCAGTAGAAAGCGGAATGACACATCTCGTCATGGAAGTCTCTTCCCAAGCATACAAATTAGACCGCGTGTACGGGCTAGAATTTGACACAGGGGTCTTTTTAAATATTTCAACGGATCATATTGGTCCTTTGGAACACCCTACATTTGAAGATTATTTTTACTGTAAACGACAACTTGTGACACACTCTGACCAAACCGTCTTGTACCGGGGCACCGATTTTTTCTCTTTAATCAAACAAGACGCCGAAGAGTCTGGTTCTTTGTTTGTTTATGGAGACAAACACGCCGACAGTCATTATTATATTGAGCCGGACTTGTCTGATTCAACGT
Source organism: uncultured Carnobacteriaceae bacterium (assembly GCA_964482685.1). Taxonomy (GTDB): domain Bacteria; phylum Bacillota; class Bacilli; order Lactobacillales; family Carnobacteriaceae_A; genus CAYZZA01. Next base: position 23,541 of record CAYZZA010000011.1, on the reverse strand, counting down.
CCTTTTCTGTTGTGGCTAATGGGGAAGATACACTAGAGATTAGTGGTCCATATTCACTTTCTCTTCCAGGAGACTTCAATAAAGAAAATGCCCTCAGCGCAATTATTGTGGCTGCTCTTTTAGGTGCTACCAAAGAAGAATGCTACCACGGCATTAAAGAGACATACGTCCCTGGAAGAATGGAAACTTTAACGCAAAGAAATGGCAGCCAAATCTATGTGGATTATGCACACAATTACATTAGTTTAAAACGATTGCTCGAATTCGTACGCAACGAACATCCTGCTGGAAAGATTGTCACCGTTCTAGGTAGTCCTGGTGGGAAAGGGATTTCTAGAAGAAAGGATTTTGGAGAAGTCTTATCTGTACATACAGACATCGCTGTCCTAACAGAAGATGATCCAAACTTTGATGACCCTGAAGACATTGCTAGAGAAATCAAAGCGCACATGAACACTGATACACCAGTGTATATTATTGGGGACCGAATAAAAGCTATTGAACAAGCCCTCTCTTTAGCTGATTCTCCTCTGGATGTTGTTGTCATTGCTGGAAAAGGCGACATGACAACTTCCATCGTAAAAAATAAAAAAGTCCCTTATTTGGGAGACTTTCAAGTTGCTAAACAAATCATTGAGCAGTCGCCCCCTCGTCCCTAGAGTTAGAATTCATAATTTGGAAGCGGCGTTGAAATCGATATCTGTGGATCAATGAACTACATCTAGCCAGCAGTTTGGTACATGAACAAAGATGGTACATGATTCACTATCATTTATAAGGAGATACACTATTATGAAACCTGTTGAGAAAAAACCTTTTCTACCAATTATTTTAGGAACAGATATCAACGCCTATACAATGTCTATTTCATTCCATGAAAAATATGGCATCAAACCAGTTCTTGTTGGGCGGATGGCTATGGCATTTACAGAAGGCAGCAGTGTTATTGAAAAGATACATTACGTCGACAACATTGAAGACGGACCGCAATATGCAAATGAGCTACATCAGATTGCAGCCCACTACAAACAAGAGTATGAGAATTTAATCTTAATTGGAACAAATGATTTTTATGTCACCTTCATCATTAAAAATCGTGATCAATTAGGTCGTGATTTTGTTTTTAACTATATCAATCAAGACTGGCTGCAAAAAATTTACTTAAAAAAGAATTTTTATGAACTATGTGCTAAACACGGCATTGACACACCTTTGACGTATTTTTATGATTGCAGCAAGGCAGAACCGTTTGACGAAGACACACCATTTCCACTAATCGTCAAACCAAGCAACGGAGTTGCCTATTACAATCATCCCTTTGAAAATATGCAAAAAGTGTACAAAGTAGAAAATAAAAAAGAGCTAAACACTGTTTTATCTACCATCAAAGCAAGCGGCTATCAAGATGATTTAATTATTCAAGATTATATTCCTGGTGACGACACATACATGTGGGATGCTGTTTATTACGCCACTCAAGAAGGAACGCCACAACTGATTTCCTTTGCCCAAGTTGCTCTGCAAGAACACACCAAAACAGGTGTGGGAAATTACACGGCTTTAATCGTCCGTCATAATAAAGAGTTTATGGAAAAGCTTGTTGGTTTTATGAAAGCCATCGGATACACCGGTTTTGCAAATTTTGACATCAAGTACGATGAACGAGACGGCACATTTAAAGTCTTTGAAGTCAACGTTCGTCAAGGACGTTCCAGTTACTACCTCACCCAATGTGGACATAACTTAGCAGAATTTTTAGTCGATGATTTAATCTATCAAAAAGAAAAACCTATGACCTACTTAAAAGGTACCCAATTGTTTTCAGTCGTTCCAAAAGGAGTCCTTAAGAGATACATTGCCGATCCGGTTGTCCTAGCAGAAGCAAAGGACTTGATTAAGAATGGACACTACGGAAACCCTTTATTTTACAAACATGACACAGGATTTAAGCGAAGAGTATTGATGATGTTGAGACAGCTAAACTATTTCAATAAATACAAACACTCTGAATGGAAACAATAACTTAGCACTGTTTTGATGGGCGCACATGTCCACTTTTTTTGAAAAGCTTTTAAAAAATACTTTTTCATTTCATCAGCTAAAGGCTCTTGTATGACAAGAAGCCTTTTTGCATATAGTTTTAAGCTTGTCTTAGCTAAATTAGAGAGGAAGAACAGCACATGGGAAAAGACATGACCACTGGAAACCCAACAAAATTAATTATTCTCTTCACCATTCCCATGCTTTTAGGAAATGTTTTTCAACAACTCTACAGCATGGCGGATACTTTTATCGTGAGCCAAACTCTTGGGGTAGACGCACTTGCTGCGGTTGGTTCCACCGGTAGCATCATGTTTTTAATTTTTGGTTTAGCTATTGGATCTACAGCTGGATTAGCTGTCATCACCGCCCAACGATACGGAGAAAAAGACGATGCGGGCATTCGCAAAAACCTCGCGGCTAGTGTGGTCATTAGCGGAGGGATTAGCGCGGTTCTTACGCTTGTTGCTGTTTTTTATACGCGGTCTATTCTTGAATGGATGCAAACACCGCCTCAAATCATTGACTACGCATATGAGTACCTTATTGTCATTTTTGCTGGTATTGGAGCAGCAGTCTTTTTTAACTTATTGTCCAATATCTTGCGCGCTGTAGGCGACAGCAAAACTCCTTTAATCTTTCTAGCCATCACGTCTGTTTTGAATGTTGTCTTAGATTATACATTTATCTTGTATTTTAACTTAGGGGTTGCCGGCGCAGGATATGCGACCGTTCTTGCACAATTAATCGCAATTTTGCTTTGTTTGATCTATATTTACAAAAAAATTCCACTTTTGCGGATTTACAAAGAAGACTGGCAAGCAGTGCCGACTGAACTGGCCGCTCATTTAAAACTAGCGTTGCCCATGGGGTTTCAGTACTCCATTATTGCCATTGGAGCCATCGCGCTACAGGTAACACTAAACAAAATCGGGGCCGATGCCATTGCCGCTTATACTGCTGCTGCACGTATTGATGAGATAGCCACTCTTCCTTTGCAATCTTTTGGGGTTACTATGGCTACGTATGCAGCCCAAAATTACGGTGCGCGCCAGTATGAGCGGATTTGGGAAGGTGTTCGAAAAGTTATTGCGATTGTTTTAGTCTACAGTATTATCGTAGGTGGGATTCTGGCAGTTTGGGGGACACATTTTTCCAAACTCTTTATTAGCACTGGAGATCCAGCCATCTTAAATATGACCCACATTTATTTTTTGACCAATGCGACCTTTTATTCTTTGTTAGCCTTATTGTTTATTTACCGCTATACACTCCAAGGCCTTGGAAACAGCCTAGCACCAACATTGGCTGGTCTCATGGAACTTTTTGCTCGCGTCATTGCGGCGGTATACCTCTCTAAACTCTTTGGATTTGGGGGAGCAGCCATTGCCAATCCGTTGGCTTGGTTGGGCGCACTCCCACCTTTGATGTTGGCTTATTATCCACTTAAACGAGATTTATCAGGGCCAACTCGAAAAAGCTCCTCTTTTTCATTAAAAGGCGATTCACTAGAAGCTTCTGTGCCTACCCCTGTCCAAAAAAACAACAAATAAAACATTTCTATACCAGACATCCATTGCTTTTAATCAGAATGGATTTTTTGTTGACAATAAAGTGTACCAAGCATATAATACACCTAACGAGCGTATTACATGCTTGGTACACTTTGTGTTTTATCTATTTCTATTTTATGACTATTCATCCAGACGAACATACTCTTTGTGCTAGCCACTCTCCCTTTGCGCTTAGTGCAATTTATTTTTATAAAGAAAGGAGAAAGAGACATGCCGGTGTCATTTGATAAACAAACACCTATTTATCAACAAGTTATTCAAGACTTTACAGAAAAAATCGCCTCAGGTGAATTGGAACCGGGACAAGAAATTATGTCCAGAAGAGAACTAGCCGGACACCTTGGCATCAATCCAAATACTGTGCAACGCGCATACAAAGAAATGGAGGAAGCAGGTTTGATTTACACAGAAGGCAATTCACCTAGTCGGATTACAGACAATCCTGATACTTTAAAAAGCTTACGCAAAACACTGATTCAACAAACTGTAGATGATTTCGTTACGAGTATTCGATCCGCTAAGTTGCCCCCAGAAGAAATCATCTCAATGATTCAAGAAAAATTAACCCATGAAGACAAGTAAAGGAGGAGAATACATGATTGAGTTAACCAACGTTCACAAACGTTATGGACAAAAGAAAGTACTAAAAGGTGTTTCGTTTACCGCCAACAAAGGAGAAATTACGTGTTTGGTTGGGATTAATGGAGTAGGTAAGACGACTATTTTAAACGCCATTGCCAACGTCACTCCCATTGACAAAGGAAAGATTTTGGTTGATGGAAAAAAATTGACAAAAGAAACCTACAACCATCTAGCGTTTATTCCAGATGCTATCACAATGATGCCCTCTATGACCATTGAACAAGCCATGGACTTTATGAAAGGCTTTTATACTTCATGGAACCAGGCCCGTGCCAACGAACTTTTGACTTTTTTCCGTTTAAAAGAGTCAGAGAAAATTTCTGACCTGTCTAAAGGAAACACAGCAAAAGTGAATCTCTTACTCGGGTTAGCTTTAGATGTGGACTATTTATTGATGGATGAACCATTTTCAGGCATTGATATTTTTAGTCGAGAACAAATTGCAGAAGTCTTTACAAGTCATTTGATTGAAAATCGCGGTGTCCTTATCACGACCCATGAAATTGGAGATATCGAACACTTAATTGATAAAGCGGTCTTATTGGATCATGGAGTCGTTTTACACTCTTTCTATACCGAAGAAATGCGCGAACAAGAAGGAAAATCTGTCATCGATGTCATGCGGGAGGCGTATATGAAATGAAACACTATTGGAAATTAGTCAACTTTGAATTTGACCGCGTTGCGAAAGGATATGGAAGTCTTTTGCTGTTTACCATTTTGACACAAATTGCCACCGTCTTTTTTGTTGCCCGTTCCTATATGAAAAACATTCAAGACTTGATATTTACCCAACAAATCACTGAGAAAGCGGCCTTAGAACAAGTCGGGCGGATTGATATGCTCAACGTCACACGGACCGCTTGGTTTAATGCCCCTATCGCATTAGCCATTGCGACCCTTTTGCTGTACTGCCTGTTTATTTGGTACCGTGATTGGTTGGGCAAGAACACTTTTATTTACAGACTCTTGATGCTTCCAGTGAATCGAATGGCTCTCTTTTTTTCCAAGTTGACTGTTATTTTTGTAGCGGTCCTAGGATTAATCGGGACTCAACTTATCCTACTTTCATTGGAAAGCAAACTTTTAGCTATGCTAGTCCCAGCTGCTTACCGAACAACTATGTCGTTAATAGAAATTATTACATTTTCTGAAATTTTAAGTATTGTTATCCCGTCTACATTTATTCATTTTTTAGTGATATATGGTGTTGGATTTTTAGCAGTTATTGTTTTATTTACAGGGATTGTTATGGAAAGAAGTTTTCAATTCAAAGGATTGTTAATGGCTGGAATGTATGCTCTTTTTTCAGGCTTTATGCTACTTCTTCCGGTTTTACTAGAAGCCAATGCACAAAAAGCATTGTTTTATCCAAGTGAGCTTTTTTTACTAACAAATGGAATTGGGATCATCTTAACTGCACTTTCTTTCACACTTAGTCATTATTTACTCAACCACAAGATAACAGTTTAAAGGAGGGATACAATGAAACGTTACTGGAAATTCAGCACCTTAATACTTTTTACGCTCGTAACGATTGCTGGTTTTTATTTCAAAACAGGAGTAGAACACGCAAAAGGATACCCACTTTCTTTCATCGACACTTCGGGAGACCCAAACGTATTAAACCACTTGACGATTCATGGTGATTTTACGGTATTTAATTCTTACGAGCAACGCACTTTTCAACTACAAGGAGACACAACAGCGTATGAAAACGATTTGTCTTATTTAGACCAATTAGACAAGGTATTTTATCAAACGCCACGTATCAAGAACTATGTAGACACATACAAATCCTTTATGAGAGGGAAATCACAGCATCCAGAGCTTTTTTCAGAAGATGAAACGTACATCTCTTATGTCAACGATGAATGGATTTACTCAGGTCAGAGTTCCACGCAAACATTAGTTATCAACCGACTCAACAAAAACACAAAAAAAGAAGAGGCCTATACATTTCCTCTTCCACATACAGAAATAGATACTCATTATTATGTGGAAGAATCTTTTTACAAAGATGAGCAAGTACACATCTTGTTACAGCGCACAGATTATACTGGAGAAACCTACCAAGACATGTACACGCTATTTGTCTGGGATTTCGAGACCAAACAGATGACATTAAACAATTATCCTCTAGTCTTTTTACCAGATGAACCGTATACTCATATTCAATTTATTCAAGCTTCACCTTCTGAAACCAACCTCACGTACGCTGCTTTTCTTGTGAATGGTGGAGATGAGGTTGATGATTTTGGCAACCTAAAAACAAACGCATCTTCTCAGTTATTTGTTTTTGACTATGAAACAAGAGACCTGACGCAAATAGAAAACCCTACAGACACGCCTTTATCCATTCAGTTTGATGGACAAAGAAACACAGATCATGTGTATATGTTTGTGAACCAAATAGACTCGCCTCTTTTAGAAGTGGATCTCTCTCAGTCTTCTCCGACGCTTAGCCAATTGATTAAAGGAGTACTGCCTGTGGAAGAGATAGAAGAAGGTGGAGTGGATAGCTCCTCTATGGAATTCTCTGAAACAGATTTCTTTGATTGGGCAATCACAGAGTATACAGGCCAAACTATTACAAGAATACATGATGGAAACATGTATGTACTCGATTCTATTCAAAATCAAAAACATGCGGCAACCTTGGTAGTCACAGATATCCAAACAGGAAAAGAACTCTATACTGGATCACTGGAACTAAACAATGGAGAGCCACTTCCAATGGAATACGAACTCTTTTTCCACCTTCTCTCTTTTGAACAATGACAACAACCAATCCCTAAAGAATCACATACAAAAAAGCTTCTCTGAACGAACACATTCAGAAAAGCTTTTTTATTCAGGAAAATTGTTCACATCCCGATTGATTCTATATGGATTAATACTTGACCAAATAATCTTCCACAATGGCTAGAAAAGCTTTTCCAGCACGTAACATTGATTTTTCATCTACATTGAAACGTGGGTGATGATGTGGGTAGGTGGCGTCTAACTCAGGATTAAATCCACCGACGTTAAAGAAGGTTCCAGGTTTGACTTGTGTAAAATACCCAAAATCTTCGCCACCCATTGAGGCTGGACGTTCTTGTACGGCGTCTTCGCCAAACTTTTCTTTCATGACTGCAACAAAACGTTCTGTTTCTTCAGGGTGGTTGTAGACAGGGTCATACCCTCTTGTGTATTCCACTTCACATGTCCCATGATACATCCCTGCAATACTGTTCGCCATCACATTCATTTCAGTTTCAATCGTATCGCGGGCTTCCTTTTGATATGTACGGACTGTTCCTTTGATGACAGCTGTATCCGCAATAATGTTATTGGCTGCTCCACCTGCTTGAACGGTTGAAACCGTTACGACTGCTGGGTGTAGGGGATCGACTGCCCGACTTACCAACGTCTGAAAGGCTTCCACAAGTTTGGTCGCAATAATCACTGAGTCTACTGTATGGTGTGGATACGCACCATGTCCACCTTTTCCTTGAATCTTAATTTCAAAGAAATCGGCTGCGGCCATCGCATAGCCTGGTGTATACCCAATTTGTTCATTCTCCAATAGAGACTGAACATGCTGGCCAAAGACGAGATCAACACCTTCCATTGCTCCGGCTTCAACCATACTTTTTGCACCACCTGGCAGAACTTCTTCTGCATTTTGGTGAAGCAACACTACATTTCCATGTAAATCGTCACGATGGTTGACCAACACTTCCGCAACACTTAATAAGGTCGCGGTGTGTGTGTCGTGCCCACACGCATGCATGATGCCGTCGTTTTTTGATTTATATGGCACATCGTTTTCTTCTTGAATGCGTAAGGCATCAAAATCAGCTCGAAACGCAACTGTTGGACCTGGATGTTTGCCTGAAATTTTTGCCACAATCCCATACCCATTTCCAACATTTTCTTGAATGTCTGTGATACCGTAGGAACGCAACTTTTCAACAATATATGCCGCTGTTTCTTTTTCTTCAAAAGATGGTTCTGGATGTTCATGAAGGTACCGTCTCATGGCCACCGTTTGTTCATAATTTCCTGCTAATTCCTCTGCCCATACATCGTAGACAGACTTTGTTTTTGTTGTTTCTTGACTCATACCATCCCTACTTTCACATTTTTTTGAGCTGCTTTTACCTTCATTCGTCGATATTTTTCCTGCAACAAAGGAATTTCTTCCCTCTTGCAGTACACGTAATGTTCGGGCACAATTTCGAACAATCCAGCTTCTGCATCTGCCGAGTATGCGTGTGCCTGTTCATCATAACTTACTCGTTTTCTTTCTCGTTCTTTTTCTGGATCTGGAATGGGGACAGCTGATAACAACGAGACCGTATAGGGGTGCAAAGGACACATGTACAAATCCTCTGCGGGAGCTACTTCTAGCAGACGTCCCCCATGCATGACTCCAATGCGGTCGCTAATATATTTAACCATGGATAAATCATGCGCAATAAATAAATAAGTGAGATTGCGCTCTTCTTTTAATTGTTTTAGCAAATTTACAATTTGGGCTTGAATCGATACATCTAATGCCGAGATGGCTTCATCTGCAATAACAAAAGACGGATTGACAGCTAGAGAACGAGCAATCCCAACTCGTTGACATTGACCACCCGAAAATTCCCGTGGGTAGCGAGTCGCATATTCTGGGTTTAACCCCACCAATTCCAACAACTCATATACTCTTTCTCTCTTTTCGGACTCTGTTTGGACAAGGTTATGTACTTCTAACCCACCACCAATAATGTCCATGACTGTTTTACGAGGATTCAAAGAAGCGTATGGATCTTGAAAGACCATTTGCATGGACTTCCGAAATGCTTGTACCTCTCGACGTTTTTTTACTTGGCTACTATCGGTTCCCTCAAATAAAATCGTTCCTGACGTTTCTGCTTGGAGTTTGGCAATCAATTTACCTGTAGTCGATTTTCCAGAACCAGACTCTCCTACAAGTCCAAATGTTTCTCCTTCATAAATGAAAAAAGAGAGATCATTGACCGCGTGAATTTCATTGGATTTGCCTTCATTAAAAATCTTGTTTAAATGTTTGACTTCTAATATTTTTTTTCGTGTCTGCTGGGTCATGCTTCTCCCTTCCTTCTTTGGATACGTTGAAAGATCTCATGTCGACGCTTGATTTCTGCTGGTGGCGTCACCTTTGGTGCATCAGGGTGTAACAACCATGTCGCAGCCGAGTGTGTCTTTGATAGTGGAAACACCGGAGGTTGTTGTTTAAAATCAATTTCTAATGCATAACGATTTCGTTCAGCAAATGCGTCTCCACTTGGAGGACACAGCATATTGGGTGGGTTCCCAGGTATCGAATAGAGTGTATGTCCCACATTTTCTAAAGTTGGCATGGACGCTAGCAATCCCCATGTATAAGGGTGCTGAGGATTGTAGAAAATTTCATCTACTGTTCCTGATTCAACAATTTTTCCAGCGTACATCACAGCGACGCGATCAGCCATATTTGCCACGACGCCTAAATCATGCGTGATAAAGATAATGGATGTGTCTACTTTATCTTTTAGATCATTCATCAATTCTAAAATTTGTGCTTGAATCGTCACATCTAATGCGGTGGTGGGTTCATCCGCAATAAGAATTTTGGGCTTACACGCAAGAGCAATGGCAATCATTACACGTTGACGCATTCCTCCAGAAAACTGATGCGGGTATTGGTTCACACGGTTTTCTACATCTTTGACCCCTACCATGTCAAGAAGCTCTTTGGCTTGGAGCATGGCTTCTGATTTTGTGGTGTCTTGATGTTGAACAATAGACTCTGCAATTTGTTTGCCTACAGTCATAGTCGGATTCAAGGAGGTCATCGGATCTTGAAAAATGGCTGCAATCTCTTGGCCACGAATTTTTTGCATGTCTTTATCTGTGACTGTAAGTAAATCCTGTCCCAAATAGAGGATTTCACCTTGCTTGATTCTGGTATTTTTAGGATGTAGCAAGCCTAAAATAGCTTGCGTAGAAACGGATTTTCCTGAACCAGACTCCCCCACAATCGCTAAGGTTTCTCCGCGACGCAAGTCAAAGTTAACTCCGCGAACTGCTTGAACTTCACCCGCATACGTTTCAAAAGAAATTTCCAAATTCTTCACTTCTAATAATGTTTCGTGCATGTCTCCCCCACCTTTTAACTCTGTGCACCAAATACGGTCAATAACCTCACCATATGGGCTATATTTTGATACCAATCTACTAAGCGAATGTTTTCATTAGGGGCATGCGCACCTGACTCTGCCCAAGACGCCCCGACTCCTGCGATTGGCAAGTGCAAATACTTCTCAAACACGTCACTAGGCCCTGTGCCTGCCATGCTAGGCAAGACAATTACTGGACTAGCTGATCCGTAAATGTCTTCTGCCGTTTTTACGACAGTTTGAATAAATGGATCTTCAACTGATGTTCGTTGTGCGGCGACGGATCCAATCAGTCTGACTTGAACATCTGAAAATCCGTGTGCATCCAAGTGACCACGAATACTGGCTTGAATATGCTTTGGGTCTTGCCCTGGAACCAAACGACAATCCAATTTCGCTCGTGCTTGTTTTGGCAAAACTGTTTTGATACCAGGACCTGTATACCCACTTGAAAACCCACATACCGTCATCGTTGGATAAAACGCAAGTGCTTCTGTGGGTGTAACGGTCGTTCCATCTGTAATCAACGGTCCGGTTAGCCCGTATTGTTCCGTAACTTGCTTCTTATCAAACGGTTGTGCTGCAGCAGCCAATCGATCTGCTTGTGTAAGAGGAGCAACACCGTCATAAAAATCTGGAACAATAATTTCATGTTCAACGGTTCGCATGGAGGCGAGTGCATGAATCAACCGCCACGCCGGATTGTCAACAATCGCAGCCATTGAAGAGTGAATATCTGTTTGTGCAGTGGTTACATCTAAATCAAAGTAGGCAATGCCCTTCATTCCAGCACTTACTACATAATTTTCATATGCATCTTTTGAACCAGCTTCCCAAATACAGGCGTCTGCTTGAAATAAATCAGCATATTTTTCTAAATACAGCCCTAAATGCGGACTGCCGATTTCTTCTTCTCCTTCTACTAAAAATTTGACGTTACACGGCAAGTCATCGTTTTCAATTAAGAGTGATAAAGCATTTAACCGCGCCATCAAATTTGCTTTGTTGTCTGACACACCTCGAGCATAGAGAAGGCCATCTCGTACTGTTGGTTCAAACGGAGGTGTGTCCCACTCGTCTAATGGTTCTGGTGGTTGGACATCATAGTGGTTGTAGAAAAGAAGGGTTCGTTCCTTGTTTCCTTTTGGAGATGCGTCAAAGGAACCAAATACAACTGGATATCCTCCCAAATCATCTAAAACAGTGGCCTCTCCTCCTGTTCGTTCAATCATTCTTTTGACATAGTCGACTGTTTCCGGAATCTGTTTGTTTTCTGTTGAAATAGACTCTAAGCGCAAATACCCATCAAATTCAGACCAGCGTTTCTCAGACATATGCCTGGCTTGCGCAAGAAGCTTCTTCGTATGCGAATCTGGCATGATACTCCCGCCTTTCTTATTTCATTAGACAACTTACTTACAGCTACTTATTTACGAAAGGACCATTTGTGAACGTCATACAAAGAGCCAGACCAAAATTCTGTTAATCCACCGTTTAATGCATCTTGTTTTATGATGATGTCATGTTGAGAATAAAGCGGCAAAATAGGTGCTTGTTCTTGCATAACGACTTGGAATTCATCATAGATTTCTTTTCGTTTTGTGCTATCTGGCTCGTCTTGTCCAGCTTCAAGCAACTTATCTAACTCTGGATGATTGATTGCTGAATAGTTTGATGCACCTGATGAACCAAAATAAGTCATTAAGTCTGGATCAACTGGGACAGCAATTCCACCTAGATACAGGTCAAATTCTCCAGCACGAGCTTTTTCTAATGTTGTTGGGAAATCATACGTAACTTGTTCAACGGTAAATCCAACTGCTTCTAGATCTTGTTCAATCAAGTTAGCCGATTGTTCGCGTACTTTGTTTCCTACCGGAACCATGATTTCAATTGGTCTGGATAAGTCATAGGAAGACTGTGCGATATATTCTTTGGCTTTTTCTGGGCTATAGGCCAATGGATCAAGTTTTTCATTGTTATACGGACTGGCAGATGAATAAGGACTTGATGTAACTTCAGCATTACCCTTTAGAAGATTCTCTACGATTACTTCTCGGTTTACTGCGTGTGACATTGCTAGACGGATGTTTTGGTCCAAACGCTCGGTGTTGAAATAAGCAAATTGAGCCGTCCAAGCCGGTTGTGTGGTCACGCTGACTCCTTCTGTCTTTTCTACCATCTCGATATCTGAGATGGCGATTTCACCAATTCCACCGCTGGCGTTCATTGTCACACCACCTGTTTGAAGCTCTGTTGCTAAGTTGGTTCCAGAAAGTATGCGGAAGAACACTGTTGGAATTTCAGGTGCACCTCGATAGTAGTCTTCATTGGCTGCTAATTCCATGTGAGAATCTTGTACATACTCCACAAATTTGTAGGGGCCACTTGTGACCGCTGGTTTTGTGAAGGCATCGGAGCTATCTAAGTCAGCTGCTGCAATCCCTTCTAGCACATGCTTAGGTTGAATGAAAATATTGGTTCCAACCATTTCTTTGACATAATTTGGATCCACAGGTGCTTGTGTTTTGAAGGTCAAGGTATGCTCATCAACCACTACTAAGTTGGGAATCTCGGTCAAGCCTTCTTCTAACTTATTGTTTTCGCCGACTCCTTCGAGAGATGTTAAATACAATCCAACTGTTTGGACCTCTGGATTGGCGATTAAGTTCATAGTAAAGGCAACGTCTTCTGCAGTAACTGGAGTTCCATCTGTCCACGTAGCATCTGGATTTAATGTCACTGTATAGTTTTGGTTATCCGTTGTTTCAAATGAATCGGCTAGCTTTGGTTCAAAGTTTAAAGGTGTAGTCATTTCTAATAATGTATCAAAATAATAGCGTTGTACCCATCTTGTCGACACACCACTTGCGTTGATTGGACTTAAGTTCCCCATTGGATTGGTGATACCCACATACAGTTTATCTTGCGCCACCTCAGATACAGAACTCCCTGCACCTTCTGCCCCTGTACTATCTGTCTGGCTTGTATTCCCACAGGCTGCTAATGCCAACATGCTCGCTGCCATCATCAAGCCCATCATTCTTTTTCTCATTTTACTCATCTGTTTTCCCTCCGTTAATAAAGTGTTGTTTTATTTTATTTGACTCAATTGCTTGTGCCATCAAAGGCATCGCGCAAGCCATCTCCTATAAAATTGATTGCTAATACTGCCGTTAAAATCATGAGCCCGGCTGGAATCCATAGCCACGGTTGGCTAGATAAAACCGTCAAGGACTGCGCTTGAGACAATATATTTCCCCAACTAGCCGTGGGGGGTTGAATCCCCATTCCCAAGAAGCTAAGCGAAGATTCTGTTAAAATGGCACTTGCTATCCCGAAGGTTGCGTTAATAAAAATACTGCCTAAAACATTTGGCAAAATTTCTTTAAATAAAATGTGTGGTGTGCTGTATCCAACAGAAACAGCCGCTTGAATGTAATCACTATCTTTGATTGTCAACACATTGCCTCGGACAATTCGTGAAAGTGGAACCCAATTCAGCAAGCCTAAGATTAAGGCCAATTTCCCCACACCTGAACCGATAATACTCACTAAAACCAGAACAACCATAAATGAAGGAAAAGATTGGATAATTTCAGTCAGACGCATAATAAACCCATCTACTTTTCCACCATAATACCCTGCGATTAAGCCTAGTGTTGTCCCAATTAACGTGTAAATGGCCACTGAACTAACGCCTACAAACAATGAGACACGTGCGCCATGTATGACTCGACTAAATACATCGCGTCCAACACCATCTGTTCCTAGCCAATAGACTGCGCTAGGTGCTGCTTCAAAATCAGCTGTAATCAAGTTAGGATCAAATCTTGCAATCACTGGCGCAAACACAGCTGCTAAAATCATCAAGGTGAGCAAAATAGTACTCACTACAGCTGGCTTATGTTTCATAAATCGTTTGAAGATTATTTTCTTGTTGCTTTCTACTGCTTTTTTTTCGGTTACTTGTTGCACAGAAGACACGTCGCCTTCTCCAGTATAAATACGTTTAAAATCAGATGTTGTTGATGCCATGTCTACCCCTCCTATCTTTCACTATAACGAATGCGTGGATCTGCTACTGCATAGAGAACATCCATCAGCATGTTCGCAGCTAAGACCGCAATCGCAGAAATTAAGGTAATTGCCATCAACACATTGTAATCACGAGATTGAATAGATGAGATGGTCAATGCACCCAAGCCTGGCCATTGAAAAATTTGTTCGGTTACAATGGCTCCTCCAATGAGTTTGGGGATATCAGATGCAACAATCGTAATAATGGGAACAAATGCATTCCGAATACCATGTCTAAAGATAATCTGAGTGGGCTTTAACCCTTTGGCTTTTGCTGTTCGTAGATAATTTTCTCCAAAAATATCTATCATACTTGAACGTACATAACGAATCATATTTGCAGAAATCGTAGAGGCAATGACACTAACTGGTAAAATTAGGTGCCGAACTCGTTCTACAAACCCACCTGCTGAGCCTAAGACTTGCATGCCGCCTGTAGGCAACCACTCTAATTGAATGGCAAATATGTAAATCATAAACAACCCTAGAAAGAATGTCGGAATAGATACTCCAAGAATCGAGGTACCCGTAATCAAGTAGTCAACCCAACTATTTTGCTTTACCGCACTGTACACACCAAGTGGAATCGCCACTAAGTAAGCAACTAGCAACGCTGAGCCCATCAGCACGAGGGTTGGTCCTATCCTTTCAGCCAAAATGTCTGTCACAGGCTGGCGAGTCGCAAATGAATTGCCAAGATTTCCTTTGACTAGTTCTTTTAACCAGTAGACATAACGAACGAGTAAGCCTTTGTCTAATCCCAAACTTTCTCTCACTTGCTGAATTTGCTCGTTGGTCGCGTCTGCTCCTACATACAAGGTTGCAGGGTCTCCTGGTGCAGAGTTAATAATCATATAGGAGAGGAAAGTGATAAAAAACAAGACTAGAATTCCAACTAAAAACCGTTTCATTAAATATTTTCTCATGTGACACCTCCATTTTTTGTATCCCTTACTATCAATAAAAAAAGAAGCTCTTCATTATAAAATGAAGGGCTTCTCGTGCGTTAAGCCCCCGTCGTACACAAATGAGGACTCAACTAATTGAATAGTTTGAATCCTAGGACTTAATCATTAAAATAATGACGACTGGAGTGCTCTCTTTGAATGTATGGGCTGTTTGAGTTAGTTTTTTCATTGGGAACACTCCTTCTTCTTTTTTATTAAGTGTCCCTACTTTAACGTGTTGAAATGAGAATGTCAACCTTTCATTTTAATCTTTTTCTCATTTTAAAGCAATCGTTTCTCTTCGCGTTGATATATCGGTGTTTGCCCGTTTAAACCAATCTCACAGTCAAAACAATAAAAAGGCTTTTCTTTTCTAATTTTTATTCTGATGAACAACGAAAAATCCATATATAAACAAAAAAAGCATTTTAGACAAGTGTCCAAAATACTTTTTTAGAATATTTTAGGTAAATTGACTGTTATACAGATGAGCATAGGCTTCTTTTCGCTGCAACAATTCATCGTGTGTTCCACTCTCTACAATATCTCCATCTTGCATCACCAATATCTTATCTGCATTTTTGATTGTTGATAAGCGATGGGCAATTACAAAGGAGGTACGTCCTATCATCAGCGTATCCATCGCTTGCTGAATAGTCAATTCTGTTCGGGTGTCTACAGAACTCGTTGCTTCGTCTAAAATCAACAAAGGGGCATCATCCAACATCGCCCGCCCGATTGTAAGCATCTGTTTTTGTCCCACTGACAAATTCGCTTGATCATTCAAGACCGTGTTGTATCCATCAGGCAAGGTCCGGATAAAGTGGTCAAGTCCTACAGCTTTACAGACCGCTTCCACTTCGCCTTCTGTCCGTTCTTCATTGTTATAAATCAAGTTTTCTTTGATGGTTCCTTCAAACAGCCATGTATCTTGTAAAACCATGCAAAAAAGATCATGGAGATTTTCGCGGGTGATATCTTGGATGGAGACTCCATCTATCAATATATCTCCTTTGTCGATCTCATAGAAACGCATCAATAAATTGACCAACGTTGTTTTTCCAGCACCAGTAGGCCCTACAATCGCAATTTTATCCCCTGCTGAAACAGACAACGTAAACTCACGTATAACGGGTGTCTCTGGGTCATATCCAAATTGAACCTGCTGGAAGTCCACGTCTCCACGCACATCTGTTAAGGTGAGGCATTTATTTGTTTCATCACTTAACTCCTCTTCATATAAAAATTCAAACACTCGATCTCCCGCAGCAGATGCCGATTGCAACCGTGTTGCAGCTTGAGCAAGTTGGGCAAGGGGCTGCGTAAACAAGCGCACATAAATCAAGAACACTACGACTACCCCGAATGAAATCGTTCCGTTAAAAGCAAGCGCGCCCCCTACCACACACACAGCTACGTAGCCTATGTTTCCAATAAACGTCATCAAGGGCATCATCAATCCTGAAAGGAATTGTGATTTCCATGCACTGTCATATAAATCACGATTGATCAGATGAAAATCTTCTTTGGCCTCTGTTTGTGCATTGTACACTTTTATAATGGTTTGGCCTGAATAACTTTCTTCAATATGTCCGTTCATTCTTCCTAAATCATGTTGTTGGCGATTAAAAAAAACTTGTGATTTTTTTAAAATAAGGATAGTCAATAAAAAACCAAGTGCTGAAGAGCCTACTGCAGTAAGAGCAAGAGGGAAACTAGTGGCAAACATAATTACCAACGCTCCTACAAACAAAATAAGCCCGGTCATCAACGTACCCACACTTTGGTTCAACGTTTGGCTTATAGTATCTACATCGTTGGTCATTCGACTCAAAATATCTCCAAAGTTTGTTTGATCAAAATAATATAAGGGCAAGACATTGAGCTTTCTTGAAATATCTTCTCTCAGCCTATACGTAATTTTTTGGGTGACCGTTGCGGTTATGTAGCCTTGTGCATATAAAAGGAGTGCACCTAGACTAAAGATGAGGGTCATCTTTAACCCTACCTGAAACACAGCCTCCATATCAATAGTTGAGGTTAACCCTACTTCAATAAGGTCCGTCATCACACTGATGTAGCTAGGCCCCACTAAACTGAGTAAAGTTCCACTAATGGCCGCAAAAACCGCACACGCAATGCCCATTTTATAAGGTTTGGCATATGTCCACAGTTCACTCCACACGCTACGAGTAACGCGTGTGGCCCCTCGTGGCTCCATTGATCCATTTCTTTTCTTGATCTCTTTCAACGTGTCGTTATACACTGGCGATTTCCCCCTCTGAAAATTGAGATGAGGCGATTTCTCGGTAAATGGCACACGACATCATTAACGTATCGTGCGTCCCTAATCCAACCATCCGACCTTTGTCTAATACAACAATTGTATCTGCGTCTCGGATTGTGCCAATTCGTTGCGCAACAATAAACGTTGTCACATCTTTTGTTTCTTGTTTTAACATTTTTCGTAATTTTTGATCTGTTTCGAAATCTAAAGCAGAAAATGAATCATCAAAAAGAAGAAATTCTGGTTTTCGAGCAATCGCTCTTGCAATGGCGACGCGTTGCTTTTGTCCACCTGATAAGTTCGCGCCTCCTTGTGCAACTGGTGCATCGTAAGTCTGTTCTAATTGTTGAATGAATTCCTCAGCTTGTGCAATCCGAATAGCGGATTCCATTTCTTCGATGGTGGCCTTGTGCTCTTTTTGTTTCCCAAAAGAAATATTTGAGGCAATTGTTCCACTAAACAGAGCTGCTCGTTGTGCCACATACCCCATTTTGTCATATAAGCTCTTCAAGCGATAGTCACGAACGTCTAACCCATCTACCCGGACTGTCCCTTCAGTTGCATCATAAAAACGTGGGATAAGATTTAACAGCGTGCTTTTTCCACTTCCAGTTGCCCCAATAAAAGCAACTGTCTGCCCTTTTTCAACCTCAAAGGTGATGTCTTTCAATACATATTCTTCTGCATCTGGATATTTAAACCCCACTCCTTGAAAGGAAACCGTCCCTTTTTTGGATGGAAGACCATCTGTTTTGGTGCCGTCTACAACAGATGGAACCGTATCCAAGACTGCATTGACTCGGTCAGCTGACACACGTGCACGTGGCAGTAAAATAAAAATGGCCACAAGCATTACAAAAGCCATTACTACTTGGATTGCATACGAGGAATACACAACCATGTCACTAAACAACGGCAGTCGTTCTGTTGGTCCTGCAGCATTGATAATGCTTGCTCCCACCCAATAAATAGCTAAATTTAGCCCACCAAGAACGGTTGTCCCAATCGGAAGAAGAAGCGCCATCATTCGGCTGGTGAACAAGTTGGTATCTGTTAGGTCTTTGTTTACACGTGCAAATCGAGTGGCTTCAAAAGACTCGGCATTGTAAGCTCGAACGACCCGAATTCCTGTTAAGTTCTCGCGAGTCACTGTGGTGAGTTTGTCTAAATAAATTTGGAGCAATTCGAACTTGGGGATCACAAATTGAATCAAAATTAAAACCAAAACAAACAAACCTACAACCGTAACCCCGGTAACCATGGTCCATTGCCACTGTTTTCCCGCTATCTTTAAAATGGCCCAAACAGCCAAAATAGGTGCTTTGATCATTACTTGTAAGCCTAAAACAATCGCTAGTTGGAGTTGCGTAATGTCATTTGTAGAACGGGTAATCAAGCTAGATGTAGAAAAGGCATTCATTTCTTGCAAAGAAAATGAATCTACTTTTTCATAGAGGGCATGTCGTAAATCTGCTGAAAAAGATGCCCCTAATCGAGCAGCAAAGTATCCAACTATAACGGAAGCAAGCAAGCTACCAAATGCACAGAGCACCATCCAGCCTCCTAAACGCCAAATCGGTTGAACAGAACCCGCTCCTGTTTGTACCAACAATGTAATTTGTTCCATAAACTCTGGTATTTTCAAGTCTAAACCTACTTGAATCACAATAAAAAAAACAGCACATACAACGAGTGTCCAGTCTTTTTTATCGAATCTTTTTAAAATTTTCTTCATGATACGACTCCTTTTGCAAATACATACTAAAAGAATTGTCTACTCTTTATTGTTCACTTCTCTCCTTTTCAATATCCGTCAGAAAATAAGCATTCACGTCTTTTAGGGGTTGTTCAAAAATAAACCTTCCTCGCTTTTATCCATCTCTTGGTGCTTCCATTGCCGTTTATTTTTAGAGGGTTTCAGCGTCCTTCCACAAGTATAAGTCGCTATTTGTGTAAGTCAATCTCTAACAGCATACAAAGTCCCTTCTTGGATAGGCAGTAATCTAGTCTTTGTGTAGACTCCGTGTAGAAAAACGTCGCTTATCAAGGTAACTTGTATACTGTGCCAACGTTGCTTGAATCTTGGAAAATAACGTTCCTTCTGGAAATTCGCCCTGTTCGTTTCTTGTTCCAGCAGGAATCCCTGTTAAAAGTTCTATTCCTTCTTCAACAGTTTCAATGCCGTAAACATGAAACTTATGGGTTTGCACTGCTTCCAAGACTTCTTCTTTCAACATTAGATCCTCTATGTTTTGAATGGGAATCAACACACCTTGTTCTCCCGTTAATCCTTTTGCTCTACAGACATCAAAAAAGCCTTCTATTTTCTCTGTAGCGCCTCCTATAGATTGAATCTGTCCATGTTGATTGATAGAACCAGTGACCGCTAAATTTTGTTTGATAGGCACACGCGCTAAACTAGACAAAAGAGCATAAAGCTCTGCGCTTGATGCACTGTCTCCGTCCACACTTCCGTAGTGTTGTTCGAAAGAGAGTTGCGCACTTAATCCAAGAGGGCGATTTTGGGCAAAAGTGCCCCCTAAGTAGCCTGCCAAAGTAAGGACACCTTTTGAATGCGTACTGCCACTCATTTTGGTTTCTCTTTCTATATTCGTAATACCGGCTGTTCCTGCAAACGTTCGTGCAGTGATACGAGATGGAAACCCAAACAACAAGCGATCCGATTGGATAATAGACAGTCCATTTACTTGCCCAATTTCTTCCCCATCTGTTTGAATCATAATTTTATCGCGTTGGATCATCTCATGCAATTTGTCTTCTAATAATCCAGAGCGGTAGCGACGCTCCTCTAACGCTCTCATGACATGCTCCAATGCAACTTCTTTTTCAGCCAAACGATGGGCGATGAGGTGAGACTCTTGGATCACTTCCGACACATCGTTAAACTGCGTGGACAACTTATGTTGGCTACCGGCTAACCTTGAACCATACTCTATAATCTTGTCCATTGCCGAAGCATCAAAAGGCAATAAGCCGTGTTTTTTTTCAACAGATTGAATATATGAAATATAATTCAATACGTTTTCTGTGTTTCGTTGCATATCTTGATCAAAATCAACTTTAACTTTGAATAGTTTTTCAAAATCTTCGTCTCTTCTCAATGCCTCATAAAAAATCGGGCTACAAATGAGAATGACTTTCAAATCTAGGGGAATTGGTTCTGGCTTTAGTGTGACTGTTGGAACATACCGGTACTGTTCGCCAATATTTTCGATAACAGCTTGTTCTTGTTTGAGGATTTTTTTTAGTGTTTCCCAAGAAAAAGGATCAAAAAGAAGATCTTTTGCTTGCAAGACCAAATAGCCACCATTTGCTAAATGGACTGCACCAGGTTTAATCATGGTAAAGTCAGTCGTCGTCGAGTTAAATTGACTTTTATATTCTATTTTTCCAAAAATGTTGTAGTAACTTGTAAAAGGCTCAATCAACGCAGGTGCACCCTTAGTATGCTCGTTGGTGACGAACAAGTTTACTTGGTAATTCACGAAAGAATGACTGCTTTTTTCCATCAGAAAAGAATCTGCTGAGAACTCATTTTGATTCGATTTTCCTTGAAATTCTTGGTAGTTCTTCACAACATCATCTTCTACTTCCGTCAAAAATAATTCTATCTTCTTTTTTTGTCCGTACTTGGCTTTCAACCTATTTATCCTCGGTTTGATTACCATACGCGTCAATTCTTCGTCTAGGCGCTTGATTTCATCCGCTGCCTTTTTTTCTAACCCTTGCATATTTAATAGAACATTTTCTAGCTGTCGTTCTAATAAAATCACTTGTTGTTCCATTTTTTTTCTTTCTTCTACCGGGAGTTGTTCATACTCTTCAGGGAGCAATTTCTTTCCATCTTTAAAGGGAACGAAAACAAGTTGTTGAGGATTTTGTTGCAACATATAGTTGGCTTCTTTTGCTTTTTCCTTTAACACACGCATATCATGATCCACTTGGCTTTGAACTCGCTGCACAATTTCTCCTTTGGACACTGTGTATTCATTGTTTTCGAAAGCATTCGGAATGGTTTGTTGAAACTCTTCTATTGCTTCCATCATTTCTTTTTTAAAAAGCTTTCCTTTTCCCGGTGGAAAAGAAATAGCAATTGGTTTGTCTGGATTTTGAAAGTTATATACATAACACCAGTCCTGTGGGGTTTCCTTTTTAGCTGCATAATAGTGAATCGTTGAATCCACATACGTACTTTTCCCAGTTCCAGGCGCACCTACAACAGAAATGTTGTAGCCTAAGCTAGACATTTCTAGTCCAAATTGCATCGCTTTGACCGCTCGAGTCTGACCGATAATTCCTTTTAATGGCAAAATTGATTCGCGTTCTTCCTTTTTAGATTGACGGTGCATACTTTCTTTTGCATACACACTTTTTTTACATAATTTATGCACTGGGATACGACATTCTTCTTGTAAACTCATGAAACCACTCCTTCTTAGTTGCTCTGTAAATCTTTTGTCTAGTATTATTCTCTTCTTAGTATACCGGATATCCTCTAGGGCATGTTTTGAAATGATTGTTTAACTTTTTTGCTGCTTTTCTATAATATCGATTTTGTTTTTAATACATTCCCCAGTAAAGAACAAAAAACCATCGCCGCTTTCATCTAAATGCAAAAGGCAATGGTTTTTAAACATACTCTCATTTTTTAATTGTTATTTTCACAATCGCATTTCCTGGGATTTGTGGGGGGATAGACATAGTCATAGGGGCATCTTTTATTAACTCAATAAGCACTTCTGTCCCTACTTCTACATCTTCTGCTTTCGCTTTTTCACCTGTTTCTTCATACACTAACAAAACGGTATCGCCAGTCAGCAAAATCACTTCTTCATATCCTGGGTAGTCGACATCAGGATCAATTGGAGCCAAATTAGAAACCCAAAGGCGTCCTTCTTCTACAGGACTTTTCATAACGAGCCCGCTATAAAGCACAGTATCTTTTTTTGTTGTCGTTGTCCATCCAAAAAAAGAATTTCTTGATGCATACAAAATAAAACTTCTAGAGTATATTCATTTCTTAGTTTGCTTTTTTCAAAAAAGTCTATCAGCATCGAGCGGATAATGGGGTCATCATCTATAATCGAAACGGAGATTTGTTTTTTCAAAACTGATTTCTTGGTATCGGCTGCTGTTAAGACAATATTTCTTCCTGCTTGTTTTCCTCGATAAAGAGCTTGGTCTGCCAATTCTATATGTTTTGTTAATGTTTTGTGTATAGTTGAAACTTCTTGGACGCCAGCAGAAAAGGTGCAAGAAAAAGATTTAGCATCTGTAGGCGTATGTATGGTGCCTCGAAAGGTATGTAGAATACGTTCCATTATCCTTTTTGCATCCACTGCTCTTGTTCTTGAAAGCAATACCAAAAACTCCTCCCCACCATAACGGATTACAGTATCTGTTGGCCGGAGTTCTTTCTTTAATATGTGGGCAAGTGACTGCAAAACCATGTCCCCCACCACATGACCATATGTATCATTTACTTTTTTAAAGTGATCTATGTCGAGCATCACAACGCTGAAAGGTTCTTTTTGTCTTTTAAATTTATTGATTAATTGAGCATACACATTTGCCAAATATTTTCGATTATACACTTGAGTTAATTCGTCCATAATTAAGTTCTGGTCTATTCTTTTTTTATACTGTAAAAAGCGATGGATTCTAACAGCTTGTTCATGTGCTGTGACACAATCGGGGATAACGTCATCAGCACCGTTTAAATAATACTCTACTCGACTCTCAGATGTACTTTCTTTGTCTAAAATAACTAGTGGAAT
>CAYZZA010000010.1:0-30990 GCA_964482685.1 uncultured Carnobacteriaceae bacterium | reverse complement strand
TTATTCCCACTCAATACTTGCAGGTGGCTTGCTTGTAATGTCATAGACCACACGATTGATATGATCGACTTCATCTGTCATCCGTTTGGAAATTTTTTGGAGCACATCCCATGGAATTTTCGCGAAATCTGCGGTCATCGCATCGATGGAATGAACGGCGCGAATGCCAATTGTATAGTCATACGAACGTATGCCATCTGTCACCCCAACACTTCGGATGCCTGGAAGAGCCGTAAAATATTGCCAAATATCTCGTTCAAGTCCTGCTTTAGCAATTTCATCGCGTAAAATAGCATCGGTTTCACGAACCAAATGCAATTTCTCTTCTGTAATTTCTCCTAAGACACGTACACCTAGTCCAGGACCTGGAAACGGCTGTCTCCAAACGAGTGCAGAAGGAATGCCTAGTTCTTCTCCAACCGCACGCACTTCGTCTTTAAACAGAGCTTTCAACGGTTCAATCAACTCAAATTGCAAGTCTTCTGGCAATCCACCCACGTTATGGTGAGACTTCACTGTTTCTGTTGTATCCGTTCCACTTTCAATAATATCTGGATAAATTGTTCCTTGGGCAAGAAATTCAATGCCATCTAATTTTTCAGCTTCTTCCGCAAACACTTCAATAAATTCATTTCCAATAATCTTGCGCTTGGTTTCAGGGTCACTCACGCCTGCTAACTTTGATAGGAAACGCTCTTTTGCGTCTACCACGATAACATTTAAACCAAAACGTCCAGACAAGCTCTCCATTACTTGTTCACGTTCCCCTTTACGAAGAAGACCATGATCCACAAATACAGAAGTCAGTTGATCGCCAATGGCTCGCTCCAACAACACGCCTGTCACACTAGAATCCACTCCGCCGGAAAGAGCTAAAATCACTTTTTTGTCCCCTACTTGATGGCGAATTGCTTCTAATTGATACTCTACAAATGTTTTCGGGTTCCAATTGCTAGAAAACGCACATACATCTGTTAAAAAGTGACGCAAAAAGGCTGGCTCTTTCTCTTCTACATGTGTTGGGAAGGCAACCAAGCCATACAGGTGCTTGGCTGCATCTAATGGAAACAGGCCTTCTTCGTGAGCATAGTCTGTTGGCTGTTCCTTGAAAATATGCTTAGACAACATCTCCAAACCAGAACCAATCCCCAATACAGGAATGCCTAGCGTAAACAGTGAAGAGTCGATATCTTTTTCTCCTTCTTCTCCAACTAAGACAATCCCTTTCAAATTACTGTGATGCAATTCTTCTGCTGTGACTTTATAGGAATACTGCTCAGAATAGACCCCCATGTCTCGAATGGTCCGTGTGATGAGTTGCGTATCTTTTCCTCCTAAATCAATAACTGCGAGTGTTTCCATCTGAGTTAAGACGCCTTTTTGAGTGTCCATGTAGCCCTCTTCCCTTCTTGTTTGTTTTTAGTACAACGCACGCATTATACCTTAATTAATATTTTCTAAGCAACACTTGATCAATAAAATGATCGGTTGTTTTGTGTAAAATCATATCTGCTCGAAACCGAGTAGGCATAATGTTTTCTTGTAGATTTTTCAAGTTTATATTTTCCCAAACTGTTTGGGCCATTTTAAACGCTTCTTGTTTGGCTTTGCCCGCATAAGCAGCGTAATAGTTATCTGGATTTTGAAAAGCCGTGTTTAGCAGCAACCCAAACCGCTCCAAATACCACTTTTCAATCCGATGCGGCTCTGCATCTAAATAAACAGAAAAATCAAAAAAATCGCTCACATATATTTTCTCGTTGGATGGCAATTGCAACACGTTAATCCCTTCTACAATCAATATATCTGGTTGCTCAATCACCGCGTACGTATCCGGCACGATGTCATACAATTCGTGTGAATAAACAGGGACGCGGACGTTTTTTTTCCCGCTTTTCACATCCGCCATAAAATCAATCAACCGAGCCATGTCGTAACTTTCTGGAAATCCTTTCCGCTGCAACAAATTTTCACGTTTTAAAACATTGTTTGGGTACAAAAAACCATCTGTAGTCAATAACTCTACACGCTTGTTTTTGTACGCACGTGACAACAGCGTTTGAAACAAGCGAGCTGTTGTGCTTTTTCCAACCGCTACACTCCCAGCGATGCCAATAATATACGGATCTGTTTGCTGCGGAAGGTTTAAGAGTTCTTTCTTTTCTTTTTGCCGGTTATCATAATGATGAATGTATGTATCTAATATGTGCAAGGCCGGAAGATACACTTCTCTTACGTCTTCCAGTGACACTCGGTCATTCAACGCACGAAGAGAATTGAGTTCTTCGTCTGTGATTTGAATTTGCTTGCCTGTATTCAGTTTTTGCCATTCTTCACGATCAAAAATATAAAACGTGTCCGAGTATCTCATCGACAGTATCCTTCCAGGCACTCATCGTGCCACATAATCATCTATTAGTGTATCAGATTCAAGCCTTTTTTTACAGAGGCCTCAGAAAAACGTTTTAACTACTTTTTTGATCTATTCTTAATTCATTCTTAACTTTTTTTTGGTACAGTACACAAGGGTACAAACTATTTTCAAATCGATAACCACCTTGTATCGAACCGGTTTTTTTACGAAAAACCTTTTTTAAAAAGCGGGACGTAAAAAAAAGACTTCTCTCCTACGTTATCGTTTCTATTTTGTTTATAGGTGGATGTCATTTATACTAGAGTACGGGAATTGGACTGGAGAGAAGAACTTTCTACCGGAGTGTGCTCCATCCTTTAATTTGTGCGCCCATTTTGATGAAGCAAACATACCCATTAAAGAAAAGGCACAAGAAATGAACAACACCCTAACTATGCTTACCTACACTCTTTGATAGAATGTATCGAGTCGTCTATCAAGTAAATAAGAAATCGGAGGAACCTTCATGATGACAATGCCAAAAACCGCAGTTGGATTTGCACATGGGAAAATAATCTTAATGGGCGAACATTCAGTCGTCTACGGAGAACCCGCGATTGCACTTCCTTTTCCAGCTGCGACCGTTCAGGCCACTGTTACTGAAACCAGCGGTCCTGTGACTATTGACTGCGTGTTTTATTCTGGTGATCTTCAAAAAGCACCAGCTACATTAAAAAATATTCGAGCTGCAATTGACGCATCATGCGCCATGTTGCAACTTCCATTCAAAGATTTTAATGTCTCTATTGTCAGCACCATCCCTGCCGAGCGCGGAATGGGGTCAAGTGCAGCAGTAGCTGCAGCTGTCATTCGAGCTTTGTTTCATTACGAGAGAACTGAGTTGTCAAATGAGCAATTATTGCCGCTTGTAAACATTGCCGAAGCTATTGCACACGGCAACCCAAGTGGATTAGATGCTCTCATGACAAGTAGCACCTCTCCTGTTTATTATACAAAAGACAGCCCCTTTACGCCTTTTCCTTTATCCATAGACGCGCAATTGATTGTTGCCGATACGGGCGAAAGAGGCCAAACACGAAAAGCAGTCGAAGACGTGGCGGCTTTAAACAAAATGAATCCCCAACAAACTCAAGATACCATCCATGCACTTGGACAGTTGGTCGTTTTGTCTCGAACTGCCATTGAAGAAAATGACCCCGTGGCGCTCGGGCAAAGAATGTCACAAGCGCACGAATTATTAAAGGATTTAACAGTTAGCAACTCCACACTGGATCACTTAGTAAATGTAGCACTTAAGAATGGAGCTCTTGGTGCCAAATTAACTGGTGGAGGACGTGGTGGCTGTATCATTGCCCTTGCGTATACACAAAAAGAAGCAGAAAAAATTGCTCGTTCTCTCGAGCGAGCAGGTGCGAAAAATACGTGGATTCATCCACTAATAGGAGTTGGTTCTTCTGTCTCATAGTAATCAGCGTCATGAGCGTGCTTGTGTGCGTGCCCATACAAATATTGCCTTAATTAAATATTGGGGCAAAAAAAACGAGCAACTTATTATTCCAACAACAAGTAGTCTTTCTTTAACCTTAGATGCTTTTTATACAGACACCTGTGTTCGATTTGATGAACGCCTAAAAGAAGATTCTTTTTATTTAGACGGTGAAAAACAACGTGGTGCTGCCTTGCGCAATACACTTCCAATTTTGTCAGCCGTACGAAAACAAGCGCGTCTTCCTTACTTTGCAGAAATTGTCAGTTCCAATCACGTCCCCACCGCTGCTGGATTGGCTTCATCGGCCTCAGGCATGGCGGCATTAGCAGGAGCTGCAAGCCTTGCTGCCGGTCTGCGCCTGTCGCCCACTGATTTATCCCGGTTGGCACGTAGAGGGTCAGGTTCTGCCTCTCGCAGTATATACGGTGGGTTCGTCGAGTGGCAAAAAGGCCAGTCCGATCAGTCTTCATTTGCTCTTCCTGTTCGTGGGGCTGATTTTGATGTGGGCATGGTCTTTTTACTCCTAAACCAACAAAAAAAAGAAGTGTCTAGTCGAGAAGGCATGCAACGTACCGTGACAACGTCTCCATTTTATCCTGCTTGGGTGGAACATTCCGAGCGTGACTTAATTGAGATGAAACAAGCACTGTACGAAGAAAATTTTGAAAAAATTGGGATGCTAACAGAACAAAGTGCAATGCGCATGCATGCAACAACAATGGGAGCGGTTCCACCATTTACATATTTTGAACCTGCTACTCTTGAGGCCATGCATTTTATTCGCCAATTGAGAAAAGAAGGAATATTATGTTATTATACAATGGATGCTGGTCCAAACGTCAAAATATTGTGCCGGTATTCTGATTCTGAAACGATTCGAAAGAAAGCAGCCACGCTCTTTGGCGAAGAAAATTGCATCGTTTCAAAACCTGGAAGTGGGTTGATGGTTAAAAAAGAAACAGGCAGTGAAACGCAATTTATATCTTACCAAAATTGGATCACACAGGAGGAACATCATGATAAAAGCACAAGCACCTGGTAAATTATTTTTAGGTGGCGAATACGCCGTCACAGAACCAGGACAACCAGCAACATTAGTGGCGATTAATCAATTTGTTACCGTTACAATAGAAAGTACAGAAGAACACGGAACGCTTTCTTCTGCTCACTCAAAAAATTCTCCAGTTTCCTGGATGCGTACAGATGATAAAGTTGTTCTTGACGCTAAAGACGACTCCTTTATGTATGTTTTAGCTGCAATTGAAACAACAGAAGCCTATGTAAAAGAAAAAGGACACGCTTTATCTGCGTTTCATCTCAGTGTGGAAAGCGACTTAGATAATGAAGACGGTCGCAAATATGGACTTGGATCGAGTGCTGCGGTCACAGTGGCTACTGTTCGTGCACTTTGCTTGTTCTATGGCTTAGACGAAACTGATGAAACATTTTTTAAATTAGCCGCCTTATCCCACCTTTCTTTAGAAAGCAATGGATCCTTTGGGGACTTAGCTGCCAGCACGTACACAGGTTGGATTGCTTATACAAGCGTCGACCGGGAATGGCTTAAAGCCCAACAAGAAACACACTCTATAACTGAACTTCTGGCAACCGAATGGGTAGGTTTTTCTGTTACTACGTTAACCCCACCACAAAACATGCGTTTGGTAGTTGGATGGACAGGAAGTCCTGTTTCTACAACTGATTTGGTTAACCAGGTGCGTGAAAAAACGGCTACACACCCTGAAGCATACACCGCTTTTTTAGAAAAAAGTGCGTTTTGGGTAAATGAAATGATTGAAGGATTCAAAGTAGGAAATGTCTTACAAATTCAGCGCGGCATGCGCAACAACCGTTCCGCTTTAAAAGATCTTGAAGCCTTCACAGGAGTCACCATTGAAACACCTGCTCTTGCTTCTTTTGCAGATTGGGCAGAAGTCTATAGTGGTGCTGCTAAACCATCTGGTGCTGGTGGTGGAGATTGTGGAGTTGCCCTTTTCCACAAACATTACAAGTTAGAATTTGTATACGAAAAATGGGCAGAACGACACATTGAGGTCTTGCCTTTGGAAGTTTACACAAAATAAATACGTTTAGAAATGGAGAATTGTTTATGCCGGTGCAACACAATCGAAAGAATGAACATGTGTCTCTTGCTGAAAACTTTTACGGAGACCAGACTCGTTCTCACTTTGATGACATTCAATTCGTCCATCACTCCTTTCCGTCTATAAATGTGAAGGATGTCTCGTTACAAACGAAATTTGCGGGCTGTCAATTGGATGCCCCCTTTTTTATCAACGCCATGACAGGTGGCAGTCCTTGGACAGGTAAAGTAAACCAGAAGTTAGCCCAAGTCGCTCGCGAAACCAACCTAGCTATCGCAACAGGGTCTGTTAGTGCGGCTTTAAAAACACCAGATGTCGCAGACAGTTACAAACTTGTCCGTTCACTACATCCAAATGGAATTGTCTTTGCAAACCTAGGTGCAGGACATGGCTTAGAAAATGCCAAGCGAGCTGTTGATCTTTTACAAGCAGATGCTCTACAGATTCATTTAAACGCTCCACAAGAAGTAGTCATGCCAGAAGGCGACCGTGAATTTACACAATGGGCCACAAATATTGAAGAAATTGTCAATGGACTCGACGTGCCCGTTATCGTCAAAGAAGTTGGATTTGGGATGAGCCGTGAAACATGCTCTCTTCTTCATTCTTTAGGGGTTAAAACTGTAGATGTAAGTGGAAAAGGCGGTACAAACTTTGCACAAATTGAAAATTTTAGACGCAAAGTAGAAAAGCTAGATGATTTGGAAGAGTGGGGACAATCTACTCCCGTATCGCTTTTGGAAGCCCATTCCTTTAGACGTGACTTGACCATTTTGTCATCTGGTGGCATCAAAAGGCCCATGGATATTGTGAAATCTCTTGCATTAGGCGCAACGGCTGTGGGAATTTCTGGTGAACTACTCCACCTTGTTTTAAAACACGGAGTCGACGAGACTGTTTTAATTGTAGAGGCATGGAAAAAAGAAATCTCGAGAATGATGACCCTTCTAGGTACAGCTTCTATCCAAGAATTTGACCGGACAGATTTAATTATCAGAGGGGAAACACGCGAGTGGTGTGAAGCACGTGGAATTGAGTGGAAGCAGTTTGCCAATCGGTCTTCCAATTCTTCTTTAGGTTAGCTTTATTCCTTCTTCGTCCATGCAAAATAACCTCATGTAGTGCATCACTACCAGAATGGCGCCCTGTCTTTTGTTTGGGTTCCATAAAAAGCCTATCCTGTAGTCATTTTTTAGGTGCTCTCTTGCTCCTATACAGATGACGCCGGATAGGTTTTTTGTCTGCAAAAACTAAGCATCGTATAGAGGTCTTCTAAGTGCCATACTATGAGGCAGTGCATCTAAAAAATATGTTTATTCTATTGGTCACTATTTCACTAAAGGAGAGGGTCGCATGCGTATGATTGACACATTATTAAGCGGAAGATTTCCTCTAAAAGTTCTTCTTCTGACTTTACTGTTGGTCCTTTTTCTACTAGGAATTGCGTTGTTCATTAGTGGACTACATGTAAAACAAAGCACATTTTTAATGAAAATTTTTATACTGTCATTAGGTGTACTGTTGATAGGAACTACACTCGTCCTAGCTATTTTCATCATTATTTTTGGATACAATTCTTAACGTCTTTTTTACAAGATTTACCCACCCAGATAGAAAAAAGCCCGTACGCATCTATAAAAAGATACGTACAGGCTTTTTAAAAGACGTACAGCATAATAGCTAATGATAGGACCCCAGTTACGATGGACCACATCAAGCTTTTTGTTCGTAACGCCACAAACAAAACAATCACAGACGGGATGATTTTCCTATTTGTCCAGGCAGAAAAAGACATGCTGTTCTCCCAAAAGAAGACGTCCGAAAAGACCAATGCTGCAAAGACTGATCCTGGAATATAGGTTAACCATTTTTTTACGTTTGACGAAATCTCTTGGTTTGCAAACAAAACAATTGGCAAAGCACGTGGGATATATGTCACCAATGTCATCCCAATAATCAGCATCAATTGATTACTTGTCAGCATGACGAACCTCCTTTGATCTGTGGGCACGTGACATTTTTTCTTCGGTATCTCTATCTAAATAGTACCCGATAAACGACCCTATGAGAGCCGCAAGGACGAGTGCGATGTTGTGTTTTAGAATATGAAGCAGAAAAATAGACAATCCCCCTGTCACAACTCCCACTACAACATGAACGCGTGTCCGCCATTGCATTACCATCATACAAATAAACATCGCAATCAAGACATAGTTCACTAAAATTGGATTTATAGGGATAAACTGACCAAGCAAACCCCCTGCAATCGTACTCATTACCCAGACAGCAAAACCAGATAAGTTTGCTGCTAGCGCATTGTTTGTGTTCCATAAAGGATTCAGTGAAAACTCTGTATAATTCATCGCGTATGATTCGTCTACTAATGTATGGCTGAACAACAGCAAATAAGGAAGTTTTTTCCCTTTTAAATATTCAGATATACTAGAAGACAACAACAAATGGCGCAAATTAAGAAAGAAGACCATCGCAATAATGGAAATAACCGACGCGCCTGCCGATACCATTGAAGCAGCCATAAATTGACCGGCACCTGCAAAAACAAGCAAGCTCATAAGGCCAATGCCAAAAGGGTGAAAGCCAGCTTCTGATAACAACATTCCCGCTGCCAACCCTAAAGGTACATAACTAATTAGGACAGGAATCATTTTTTTAACTCCTGTTGCAACTTCACTCTTTTCCATTTGATCCCTCTTTCATTCATTTTTTGGTCATTATACCACATCATACGCATCCGGTTGAAACTTGCTACAAAGAATCATTCATGCAAAAATGTGCACTAGTGTGGGCACTCAAAAAGGTGTTCCTTTTTTTAAACGACAAACAAATAAGCCTATTCTTTGGTCTGTTTACATCTTTTTTCACACAAAGAAAGAGGTACCTTATTCATGTAAAAATGTGCTGATTTTTTCTATATAGGTATCTGGTTCTTCTAAGTAAGCCAAGTGGGCACTATCTTCAAAAACAAAATAGCGACTATTCGGCACTAACTGACTATAAAAAGCCGTCGTCTCAGGAGTGGCTTCATCATACCGGCCACATAAAAAGAGAGTTGGAACAGCAATCGTATGCAAATCTTTTGTAAAATCCATATTTTTTAAGTTTCCAGTGACATAAAACTCAGATGGACCCCACATCTTCTGATATATCTTTTCATTTCGATATTCTTTTCCTTTTTCGAGAAAAGCAGGCTTTGGATCCAATCGTAAAACAAAGTGTTGGTTGAAAACTTCGGTTGCTTTCTTATAAGCAAGCGTGTTTGTCTCTCCTGTTTCCTGCCCTTTTGTCAAAACACGCTGGACGTCTTCTGGCAATTGTTTACGGTTTTCATCTTGGTCTGCTGCCCACATCGGCGCACTTAAGCATGGACTTGAAAAAATAATTTTGTTCACTTTTTCAGGATATTTCATGTAATAAGCTGCGGCCAGTGTCGTCCCCCAACTATGCCCTAATAAATCTACTTTTCCTAGACGAATACCTTCAATAAGCTGATCCAATTCGTCCACAAAACGATCCAACTTCCATAGGGACTCGTCGTCAGGTCGATCTGATTTGCCACACCCTAATTGATCGTACAACACAACTGGACGTTCTTCTCCAAGTACCTTCAGTCCTTGGAGAGAATAGCTAGACGATCCTGGACCGCCATGAAGAACGACAACCGGTGTAGCTTGCTTTTCTCTTCCATACATTTCATACCAAATTTTTCCTCCTGTGACTGGAACAAACCCTTTAACAAAAACCATTTCCATTTCTCCTCTATACTGATATATTTCTAAATATATGATATTTTCTCGCTATTCCATTCTATACTACACGGAATAGGTGGAAAAACAATTCCCTCTTTTCCTTACTTTTCTAGTTTAGCCTCCGTCTTTTCACCTTTTTATCACGGACTAAAGGTATCTTCTTCTCTTTTGCCCTAGATAGCTCTGTAACAGACAATTTTCTGGTATACTAACCGTGACGTATTCGCAAGAAAATCAGACAGTCATCTAAAAAGAAGTAGGAGAGACCTATACATGAGCAAAGACAAAAGAAAAAAACTGAATAAAAAAATAAGACGACCAAAACATAAAAATATGTCCGCAAACCGTGCAATCAC
The DNA here is from genome assembly GCA_964482685.1 of uncultured Carnobacteriaceae bacterium. GTDB lineage: Bacteria > Bacillota > Bacilli > Lactobacillales > Carnobacteriaceae_A > CAYZZA01. The sequence goes on along the minus strand of CAYZZA010000010.1, from coordinate 20,899 downwards.
TCCGCAAGAAAAAGGTGTCACTCATTTTCCAGTTGCCCAAGAGCAAGAATTGCTTGATTTTTTACTCGCCATTATGCCAAACAGAAGTAGAAACTCAGTCAAATCTATTTTGGCACGTGGACAAGTGACCGTTGATGGACAAGTGTTCACACAATATAACCACAAACTAAAACCTGGACAAACTGTTGGGGTGTTGAGCAACAAAGAAGCTATTAAAAAAACAGCTTTTGCAGGTATTCGCATTCTTCATGAAGACGACGATTTAATTGTCATTGATAAAGATGCCGGGCTGTTGTCCATCGCAGCAAATGATCCGGAGGAATTAACGGCTTATCGTCAACTTAGCCAGTATGTAAAAGAGGAAAATCCAGAAAATCGAATTTTCATCGTTCATAGACTTGATCGGGATACATCCGGTGTCATGGTGTACGCGAAGTCAGAAGAAATCAAACTTGCTTTACAAAAAGATTGGAAAGAAAATGTAAAAGAACGTCTTTATACGGCTCTTGTTGAAGGAGTCGTTGAAAAAGAACAAGACACAATTGCTTCTTGGCTGACTGAAAATAAAGCAATGCAAGTATTTTCGAGTCCTGTTGACAATGGCGGACAACATGCCATCACCCATTACCGAAAAGTATTAGGCAATGCGACTTACAGCTTACTAGAAGTGGAACTTGAGACAGGGCGTAAAAACCAAATTCGTGTGCATATGCAAGATATCGGCCATCCAATTGTAGGTGACAAGCGTTATGGAGCAGAAACCAACCCAATCCGCCGTTTGGGCTTACACGCGACTACACTTGTGTTGGTTCACCCGCGTACAAATAAATTGGTTCGCTACAATGCTTCTGTCCCACCAATCTTTTTAAAGCTATCTAAATGATTATCTAGATAGAAAGTAGTGTGTAAACCAAACATCATGAAGATGCACTTAGTATGTCGCCTAAATAGATGTTTTTTAAGAGTAGAATTCTCTACTCTTTTTTGTATTCCCCTAACAAAGGTTATTGCTACGTCAATCAAAATAGATTCAGTTAATAAAGTAGTTTCATATTTTATAAAAGAATAGGCATCAGTGATGTTTCCTCACCGATGCCACATTTTAAACACTCCATACTCTTCTTGAAAGAGGTAAGATTTTTGATACAATGCATCCTCTCACAAACTATTTCTTTTTATCGATTATGCATCTACAATAACTTCGTGAATCAAGGTTAGTGGGACTGCGTCGTCGGTAATGTGGTAGCTTGTAAGAACTTTTTGTTTGGACTCCAAGAAGCTGTCGGTGTTGCTGTAAAGTGTAGTGAGGATGTCGCCTTTTTGTACGGAATCACCTACTTTTTTGTGCAAGATAAGCCCTGCGGCCATGTCTATCACGTCATCTTTTGTGGCTCTGCCTGCTCCTAAGAGCATCGAAGCAACCCCGACAGTATCTGCATCAATCGCAGAAACCACACCCGTCTGCTTTGCATGTACTTCTTCTGTGTAAGTAGCTTGCGGGAGATATTCAGGGTGGTCGACAATAGAATCATTTCCTCCTTGCGCACGCAAAAAAACTTTAAATGTTTCTAGCGCTTTTCCATTAAATAAGTTTTCTCGTACTCTTTCTTTTGCTTCCGTTAAGTCTTTTCCAATACCAGCGGCATGCGCCATTTGGCTTCCCAAGACGAGACATAACTCCGTCAAGTCCGCAGGTCCTTTGCCTTTTAAAGTATCAATCGCTTCTTGAACTTCCAACGCATTTCCAACCGCAAAACCTAGCGGCTGACTCATATCCGAAATCAATGCCATCGTTCTACGTCCAGCTTGGTTCCCGATACGTACCATCGCATGAGCTAATTCTCTAGCATCGTCTATCGTTTTCATAAAGGCTCCTGCTCCTACTTTGACATCCAATACAATCGCATCTGACCCAGAGGCAATTTTTTTACTCATAATAGATGCTGCGATAAGAGGAATAGACTGCACTGTTCCTGTGACATCTCGTAATGCATACAGCTTTTTATCCGCTGGCGTTAAATTTCCGGACTGTCCAACCACAGCTAGTTTATTCGTATTGACCAAGTTAATAAAAGCTTCTTCTGTGAGTTCCACTGTAAAGCCTTCAATGGATTCCAATTTGTCTATTGTCCCACCCGTATGTCCCAGTCCTCGTCCACTCATCTTCGCAACTGGAACGCCTAAACTGGCCACCAGTGGGGCTAAAATTAGCGTTGTGGTATCTCCTACACCACCTGTAGAATGTTTGTCCACTTTTATCCCTTCAATTTCAGACAGATCAATTTGATCTCCAGATTCTGCCATCGCCACTGTCAAAGTCGTCCTTTCTAAATCTGTCATATCATTAAAGTAAATTGCCATCAGCATAGCACTCATCTGATAATCCGGAATTTGGTCTTGTGTATAGCCATTGACCATCCAGTAAATTTCATCTGTTGTCAATTCTTTTTTATGTTGCTTTTTGTCTATCAAATCAACCATTCTCATCGTAGTTTCCTCCTGTTTTCTCATGAAACCTCGTTGCTTCAAGTGTATCACACTCTCTTTTAAAAACGTTTTCTTTACCCTTTGTCTATATATCGTCATTAATTAAAATCTATGCAAAATAAATCGTCTGCGCCACAGCAGCTAGATCTCAGCTAAGCTACACTGCATTTAAAAAGCCTTTTCTCTCTTTATATTTTTCTGCAAGAAAAACGTTTGTTTCTCTCCAGGATAACCTCCCAATAAACTGAGAATGCGTCTGAATAGCTATTACACCAGTATTTCTGCTATACTAGATGTACGGATGCTTATTTAATCTCATCAAACAAGCACACCCTGTCTATTTTTTATAGGTGTGTATATAAGAAAGAAACATACATATGTAAGTGAAAAGTCCTACTCGCATGAAGTAACTCATGAAGAGAATTAAATAGGAGGAGACGTTTTTGTAGCTACACGCCGTCTGTTTTTTATGCACTCCCTCTTTCTATTCTTGTTCATTTAATACATTGATTTCTTTTGGCTTGTTCAGGCGATAGAGGAAAAATAAGTATCCACCATACTTTTTTCTAGCGTTTTTTAAAAATACAGACTATTAATAGGAGGAAAACAGATTGGATATTAGAAATGGCGATTATATTTTACCCGATATCTGGAATCCAGATGATTCAATCAAGGCATTAAAAGAGGGAAACAAACGCTTTGTTGAAGGTGCACGTAAAAATTATGACCTTGGATTTGAAAGACGGAAGCATTTGGTGGAAGCAGGCCAATATCCACACGCAGTCGTCTTGACATGTGCAGACTCACGCGTGCCACCAGAGCAAATTTTTGACCAAGGGCTTGGTGATTTATTTGTTTTACGTATTGCTGGAAACATTCTTTCTCAAGAAGAAATTGGCAGTATGGAATATGCTGTTAAGTTTTTAAAAAGTTCTTTGATTGTCATTTTAGGTCACGAAGAATGTGGGGCTGTTACAGCTGCTGTTGAATCAACGGTGAATGAAGACATGGAATCAACGGAAAACCTTGATGCAATTCTTGGTCGTCTACAAGTAGTCGTAAACAAGACGAAAGAAAAATATCCAGGTTTGTCCAAAGAAGAACTGACAGATAAATCGATTGATGAAAACGTAGAATATGGTCTAGCTAATTTAGTGGCTAAGAGTGATCTTGTTGTAGAAAAGATCAAAAACAACGAACTGCAAATCGTTGGTGCTAAATATATGTTAGAAACAGGCGAAATCGAGTTTGGCGAGTACTACAAACTGTAAAAGTCTATCTTATCTCGTGTAGATAACCAAATAAAGAGGATGCAGCTCGTACTTGCGAGCTGCATCCTCTTTGTTTGATTTCTATTTTTTGTTTTTACTTATACTCTTCACTAAAACTTTATGCTTCTGATTTTTTAAAAGAAAAGAACATTAACGCAGAAGCGGTTGCAATGATAGAACCAACAAGTAAAACATTTGTTTCAATACCTGTTTGTGCAACTGTATCTTCTGTCATATCCACTTCTTGCAATTTGAAGTTAGAAGGAACAAGAACGGTATCAATTGCATGGATGACACCATTTGTGGCTTCAACATCTGTTGTAATGATATTCGATTCGTTCACCTTTGGTGCTGCAGTGAGGTCAAACTTCACTTTCTCACCATTATTTTGTATGGTCATTATAGCAAATATGGCCATATGTTTGCCGATTTAGAACAGCTACTGGACCTCACTTTTTTAGAAGACAATTCTACCTTTACTTTCAAAGACCCATACACGAATCGACAGTACGCCATTTTCTCCATACACGTTTCTCCAGCTGAGTCTGAATACATTCCTGTTCATTTTGAGGAAAATGAGTTTGACGAGTTTATTTCTTCCTTAAAGGATAAATCTGTACATCCTTTAGACGTCTCCGTCACAGCTAAAGACCGTATTCTAACGTTAGTCACTTGTAACTATGGAATTGAAAATGGGCGGTTGTATGTCAATGCAGTAGAAGTAGTAGAAGAATAGAAAATGAACCTATATAAAAAGCGACTGTTCATAAACAGTCGCTTTTTATATAGGTTTTCAAACCTTTTCTTTTACCCACTGTGCAATTGCCCACTCACTTTTTGCATCTCCTTGGACGGCATATGTTTGTATGCTTTCTTTCAGTTCATCTTCGTACTGTTTTGCTTGTCCGTAGTCACGTTTATGAAGTGCATAGTAAGCCATTAACACTCTTTTTTTAGAAGGAAATCCTTGCATTTTATCTAGAAAAGTCACCAGTTTTCCCGTGTACAATCCTTCCACATACTCAGGACGGTTTTCCCCAACTAGCTCCATAAATAACCGCTCACTTTGTATTTCTTGCTGAAACAAGTGCGGAAATGAATCTGATAAGGCCACAAGTGACGTCAGTACATCTTTTGCCTCTTTCATCTGCAACTGATCTAAATGCCATTTGTACTCATAAAGTGCTGTTGCTGCAATCAAATGATTGGAATAAGCACGTTCTTCTTTAAATCGCACCCATTCATAAGGGAGTTCTCCAACACGTGCACCTCGTATGACATGCGCATTGACTTTTAATTGAAGATAAAATGCATATTTAGCATCTCGCGTGTCTAACACTGCTTTTAAGTTATAGCCGTCGTTGGCTAACCCACCTAGTTGAAGGGGGATCCCATTGACCAAAGCCGTAAAAAGCCCTACCACACTAAAACTTCCTAGAGCTACGCCAATATACAGATTTGGAGTCGTTCTCCACAAAAACACTAAACCCAAAAAAGAGCTCATAAGGTTCAAGAGTACCCCGCCCATATTATACAAAACATAAGGACTAGTATGTTCTTGGAACAAAGGCGGTTCCATTAAACATTGTCCACCTGTTCCAGGAATCGACATCTGCTTTCGCGTGATTCGTCCATTTTCTTTGATCCATGTATACGAGCCAAGACGGTAAGAAACGAACGAATAGCCTGCGAGCCACCCGCCCAATAAGTGCCCCGTTTCATGAATGGCAACATGCGCCCATACACTTATCCATATACTAGCCAATCCAGTAAGTGTCACTTGATAAAACATGCGTACAAACAGCGGATCTTTTTGGGTAATTACATACATAGCGAGTACGAATCCCACCACACTAGAGACTCCATAGCGTAAAACGTGTTGTTGCGTCTTTGTCATACCCCTAGCCTGCTCTCTTGATTCACTCTATACACAGTGTTGTTTTATTTTCTTATTCTTAGTCTTTTTCTCCAAACACTTCTTGAACTTGAACCCCTTCTGCGGTTCCTACAAGCACACGAGTTACTGTATCCAAAAAGAGACCGTGTTCGACTACACCGGTAACTTGTTCTAGCCACTTTCCTAACTCATGAGGGTTGTCAATTTTTTCCAAGTGTAAATCGATAATAAAATGGCCGCCATCTGTAACAAATGGTTCTCCTTCTGCTGTTTTGCGTAATTCAGGATGATAGCCCTCTTTTTCAAACAACCGCATCACGTGCCCGCTCCCAAAAGAGACCACTTCTACTGGCAATGGAAAACGTCCTAACGTATCCACTAGTTTGGTTTCATCTACAATCCAAATGACTTCATCTGAGTAGGTAGCGACTACTTTTTCGAAAAGAAGTGCGCCGCCTCCACCTTTTAACCCTTGAAAGTTACTATCTATTTCATCAGCCCCATCGATTGTAAGATCTACCTTATCCACCTCATCAATATCTTTTAACGGAATACCTAACGCTTTGGCTTGCTTTTCCGTTTGTGTGGACGTGGTAACTCCTATAATAGACAATCCTTCTTCTTGAACACGTCTCCCTAACGCTTCGACCATATAATAAGCTGTGGAGCCTGTCCCTAAACCTACAACCATGCCATCTTGGACATATTCTGCTGCTTTGTATCCTACCTGTTGTTTCATATTCATAGCTATCACTCCTTATTTTCTTCGTTCTTTCTTAGTTTAGCACGTTTCCTTCGTGGTGGCCTTTTTTAAAAAATATCCACGATAACCCCGACGCTTCACCTATGTAGATCCTCCTTGGTTAAAAGGAGGAGTATGTGTCAATTCATCTTAAATTCTAAATACAAATCGTTGTAGATCCCAAGATACTCAGGTCCTAAATTTTCATAAACTTCCATGTTTTCGATGGCAGCGTTCGATGGATAAAATTGCTCATCTTGTACAATTTCATCTGGAAGTAGCTTTAAAGCTTCTTTATTGGGTGTGGAATAGCCAATGTATTCTGCATTTTGCGCAGCATTTTCTGGTTTCAGCATAAAGTTGATAAATGCGTAAGCGGCATCTAGATTTGTGGCCGTTCTTGGAATCACTAAGTTATCAAACCATAGGTTTGATCCTTCTTTTGGCACAACATATGTTAGATTCTCATTTTCCCAAATCATATCCGCTGCCTCTCCAGAAAACGATACCGCAACCGCAGCTTCTTCTTGAATCATATACATTTTAATTTCGTCTGCTACGATTGCTTTGACATTTGGCATTAGCGTGTCTAATTTTTCACTGGCCTCTTTTAATTCTGCCGGATTTTTTGAATTCAAGGAATAGCCTAGATTCTGGAGCGTTAACCCCATTACTTCTCGGGCACTGTCAATCAACAAGACATTGTTTTTCAGTGTTGGACTCCATAAATCCTCCCATGTCTGGATTCCTTCTTCTGGCACAAGTTTTTCATTGTAAATGATGCCTAATGTTCCCCAAAAATAAGGAACCGAGTACGCATTTCCAGGATCAAACGGTAAATCTAAAAAGGTTTCATCAATATTGTCAAATCCTTCAAGGCGCTCGTGTTGAATCGGCAGCACCAAGTCTTCTTCAATCATTCGGTTAATCATATACTCACTTGGAATCGCTAAATCATAAGACGTTCCACCTTGTTGAATTTTTGTGTACATGGCTTCGTTTGAATCAAATGTCTCGTACACTACCCGAAAATCTGTTTCTTCTTCAAATTTTGTAAGAAGGGATGGATCAATATAATCTCCCCAATTGTACAAATTAAGCGTGTCTTTGCCTACATAGCCTTGTTTGCTTTCTAGCCGAATCGCTAGTCCATACAGAGCTAGAGAAACCAACAAAATAAACAATGCACTTGTTCCTAATTTTTTCATATGTGTGTCACCGCTTTATACATAGAATGCTTGCTTGTTTTTTTTCGTTTCAATTGGTAATTTTGAATAAAATAATACCCAATCACTAAGAGCAGTGAGCCTAAAAACAACAAGGTGCTTAGTGCATTGATTTCTAAACTGACCCCTTGTCTTGCACGGGAATAGATTTCAACAGACAAGGTTGAAAATCCGTTTCCTGTTACAAAAAAAGTAACCGCAAAATCGTCCAAGGAATACGTGAAAGCCATAAAGAAACCGGCAAGAATTCCAGGAGTGATTGATGGCAAGATAATTTTAGACAATACTTGAGACGATGTGGCACCGAGATCGCGTGCTGCCAGAATCATGGTGTCATTCATTTCTTGAAGACGAGGCAACACCATCAAGACAACAATAGGAATACTAAAGGCAATGTGTGCCAAAAGAACCGAGTAAAAGCCTAGTTTAAACCCTACAAAAGTAAACAACATTAAAAAACTAGCCCCAATAATTACATCAGGTGATACGAGCAAGATATTGTTAAAACTAAGCAAAGTATTTTGCCATTCTTTTTTACGTGCATAATAAATACCAATGGCACCTAACGTTCCGACTATCGTGGCTACTAAAGCAGACAACAATGCAATCCGTACAGTATCCAATGCAATCCGAATCAAACGTGCATCTGTGAATACAGTCCGGTAATGCTCCAGTGTAAAGCCCGTAAACTGGTTCATTGTACCTCCTTGATTAAACGAATAATAAATCAAATACGCAATGGGAGTGTACAACAAAATAAAAACTGCGAATAAATAAAGCGAGGACCCTTTTAATTTTCTTTTCTTCATTTAGTTTTCTCTCCTTTCATGCGCTCACGTGTAGCCACCATGATAGCAATCATAAAGAAGACCAAAACCACTCCGATGGTCGATCCCATGCCCCAATTTTGGGTCACAAGAAAATGCTGTTCAATGGCTGTTCCTAGGGTAATTACGCGATTCCCGCCAATTAACCGTGTGAGCATAAACAAAGACAATGAAGGAATAAAAACCGCTTGAATCGCACTTTTCACGCCACTCAAAGACATCGGGAACACAACTCTTCGAAAAGTTTCCCACGAGTTTGCTCCCAAATCTTGGCTCGCATGAAAATACGATGGGCTAATGTCGTCAATCGCATTGTAAATGGGCAAGACCATAAAAGGAATTTCAATGTAGGTTGCTACGATTAAAAAGCTAGTGTTGGTAAACAACAATTGTTGTCGGCCAATGCCAACAATTTCTAAAAACTGATTCACAACTCCACTTTGACTAAATAATCCAATAAAAGCATATGCTTTTAACAAAATATTCATCCATGTAGGCAAAATAAGCAACAATAGCCAGAGCCGACTCCATTTTGTTTTTGTCAAAAAATAAGCAGTAGGGTAACTAATCAAAAGAGTCAAAAACGTAATGAGAGACGCATAGAAAAAAGAATTTATCGTCATTTTAATATACGTACTCGACGAAAAATACGTAGTAAAATTTAAGATTGTTGGCGTACCTTGAATATCAAAAAAAGACTGATACACAATAAGTCCTAGCGGAATCAGTACAAACAAAAGAATCCACATGATGTATGGAACAAAAAAGAAACGATTGGATTTTTGGGTCACTCTCTGTCACCTTCTTCAACATAGTGTTCAATCCGTTCATCAAACTCTTCTTCCGATTCGTTGAACCGCATAATGTGCAAATCTTGTGGTTCAAATGCCAAGCCGACGGAATGACCAACTTCGGCTTTTTGAGTAGAGTGCACCATCCACTCATTGCCTAGTTCATCTATTCCGATAATTTCATAATGTACCCCTCGAAATAATTGTGTATCAATAGTTACTTGTATGTTTCCCTCATCCACAGTAGTCAATACCAAATCTTCAGGGCGTATCACAACTTCCACTTTTTCATTGGGACGCATCCCACCATCTGCACACTCAAATGTTTTGCCATTAAAAGACACCAAATAGTCTTCAATCATCGTCCCTGTGACAATGTTACTCTCTCCTATAAATTCAGCCACATAGCGGTTGATCGGTTCGTCATAGATATCCACTGGTGTTCCGCTTTGCACAATTTTTCCGTCTCGCATAATAAAAATGACGTCACTTAAAGCAAGCGCTTCTTCTTGATCGTGGGTCACAAACACAAACGTGATGCCTAATCGCTGTTGTAGCTCACGTAGCTCATATTGCATGTCTGTACGCAACTTATGGTCTAGAGCAGATAGAGGTTCGTCTAGAAGCAAAATCTCAGGTTCATTAACAAGTGCACGCGCAATTGCCACACGTTGCCGTTGTCCACCAGACATGTCTGAAATAGCACGCTTTTCATACCCACTTAATTGTACCATTCGTAACGCTTCGACTACTTTTGTATCAATTTGTGCCTTGCTCATTTTTTTAATTCGCAGCCCAAAGGCGATGTTTTCGTACACGTTCATATGTGGAAAGAGCGCGTAATCCTGAAACACAGTATTGACCTTACGCTTGTTGGCTGGGATATCATTTAATTTCTTCCCATCCATCCAAACATTCCCATCCGTTACGTCAACAAATCCTGCAATCAAATTTAATACCGTTGTTTTTCCACACCCAGACGGACCTAATAATGTGTAAAATTTCCCTCTTTCAATCTCAAAAGAGAGTTCTTTTAATATTTTTTCATCTTGATATGTTTTGCTCACTTGGTCAAATACAACAATGTTATCTACTGTCATCGTTTATGCTCCTTTTAATGATCCGACTTTATTTTTTACAAGTACGAATTTGTGACAACCATCAACACTTCACTTGTGCCCGGATAGTCATTCCAAATCTGGTGTTTTTTATACGCATGGAAATACAAGGCATCTCCTTCGTTTGCATAATAACGTGTCTGCCCAATTTCCACACACACACGTCCTTTTGTCACTAAACCAAACGTTTCTGACGTGGAAGGGGAAAATTCTTTAAAGGCACCATCTTCTTGTAGCTCCAAAAGAATAGGTTCCATCTCTTTTTCATTTGACTCGGGGACTAACCAACGAATCGAATAGCCTTTTTCTGTTTCTTCATAAAAGGTTCCTGCTTCTTTCCCGTAAACCACTCGTTGTTTTGTTGGTTCATCATCAAAAAAAGCTTTTGGGGTACTGCCTAATACTTCTAACATATCAAAAAAAACTTCCATTGAAGGTACGCTCAAATCTCGTTCTACTTGGGAAATATAGCCTTTACTTACATCAATTCGTTCGGCTAACTCTTCTTGTGTCAGATTCTTTTGCAAGCGAAGATTGCGAATTCTGGTTCCTATTTTCATTTTACTCGTCCTTTTCGCTACCCCATTTTCCCCTCACATTTCGCAAGGTTTAGTGTAAGTAACCTTTTTGTTTACTAGCACCTTTTATTATACGAATCCCTTGCACAATTTCAAACCTTTTATTGTGTCTAAATTGTTTCTTTTTCTATTTATCTTTTCTATTATCCTCTCTCTTTCTCCCCCATAAAAGTACTCAACTCGTTCCCAAAAACAAAAAAAGAAAGCAGATATAAAAACATCTGCTTTCTGAATTTTAAAACACATCATTTTCCTTCTATTTTTCAGGAATATTCGCTTCTATTTGGCTTTTGTTTAGCGGTTCTTCACCAATAATGCGTACTTCTGTTTCAAGCGTGACCCCATTTTTTTCCAAAATAACCTCTTGAATATGGTGGATCAAATTTATATAATCTGTCGCGGTGGCTTTATTGATGTTCACAATAAAACCAGCATGCTTCATGGATACTTGAGCACCACCTAATGTAAACCCTTGGAGACCAGCTTCTTGTACTAGTTTTCCAGTGAAATAGCCTGTTGGTCGTTTAAAAACACTTCCACATGACGGATACTCTAACGGTTGTTTGGACGTACGTAAAAAGGTCAATTCATCCATACGCTTTTTAATCGTGGCTTGATCTCCTTTTTCTAATTGAAACAACACTTCAAGAACAATATCACCTGTTTCTTGCAACACGCTATGTCTGTATGCAAATTCCAATTCGTCATTTGAGAGCACTTTTACTTCTCCTGATCGCGTCATAACCTCCACAGAGACTACTCGGTTACATACTTCCCCTTCATAGGCACCTGCATTCATATAAATGGCTCCTCCTACACTTCCAGGAATGCCACACGCAAATTCTAATCCAGTTAAACTCTCAGCAAGTGCTTTTTTGGATACCTCAATAATCGTCGCTCCGCCTTCTGCCTTGATAGTATCCTGTGTGACTTCAATGTGGTTCATGTCAGTCAAAATCAGTACAACACCGCGAATGCCACCATCTTTGACAATCAAATTGCTCGCATTGCCTAAAATAGTCAGTGGCCACCCCACTTCATGAATCCAACTCACAAGAGCAATCGCTTCTGCTTTCTCTTTTGGAAACACAAGAACATCTGCTGGTCCTCCTGTTTTTGTATAGGTGTATTGAGACAATGGTTCATTCAGTTTGATGTCGGATTTAGGAAAAGCTTGTAGTATTTTTTGAATATTCATTGGTTGGATTTCCCTCTCCACTTAAATTTCTATAAGCATGGTCTTCTTTTATGCCCTCTTATAGTAGAGCTCGTCTACTTCTCTTTGTGTTGCACACATCTGAAGAAACAGAGACGCTTTTTTGCCTACAAGTAGTTTACCATAACCGAACTACCAAAAATAGATGAGAAAAACTCTGGACTTTCTTGTCTCCTTATATAACTTCTAGAAAGCTCTTTTGTTGCTTGTTTTGCAATCAAGACAAAAAGAGCTAAGTACTGCGTACTTAGCTCTTTCCTATTTCTATTTGACTATTTTATACATCTTGCATCCCTCTTTTTGATAGCAGAAAAGATGGACCTTTCTTGTTGCCTGTTCATGCTTTTTGGAACCCTAAAGTTCCTAGGCATGTACGTACACAATGGACGTTTTTATTCCTAGTCAATCAAATTTTCCTTTTTTAGATAGTTTCGTGCTACTGTTTCAGGACTTTGATTGTTTACGTTTACGTCATAATTCATCTTGCGCATCTCATCATCTGTTACTTTTCCACTCAATTTGTTTAAAATGTCTTCTAATTCTGGATGTTTTTCGAGTATTTTGGTCAACATAAGAGGGGCCCCTTGATATGGTGGAAACAACCCCTTGTCGTCTTCAAGCACGACAAGCCCATATTTTTCCAACTCACTGTCTGTAGAGTAGGCATCTAGTACATTGATATCTCCTGTTTCAATCGCTGAATAACGAAGCTTTGGCTCCATTGTCTGTAAATTATCAAACGAAAACCCATACAAATCTTGAATGCCTAAGTACCCGTCTTGTCGATCAGTAAATTCAAGGGTAAAGCCAACCTTTACTTGATCGGCAACATCTTCTAAATCAGATATTTTTTCTAGTTGATACTCATTGGCTAGTTCAGGTGTCACTGCCAAGGTATACGTGTTGTTAAATGACATGGGCTCTAGCAGTGTCATTCCATACTCAGCGGCTAATCCTGTTTTTGCCTGTTGGTAAACGTCTTCTTTACTTGTAGATTCTGCTTCTTCATTTAAAAATGTTGCCAATATTGTCCCTGTAAATTCTGGGTAGATATCGATTTCACCTGATTTCAATGCATTAAAAACAAAGGTAGTTTTTCCCATGTTCGGTTTTAATTCTACCGAAAGATCTGTTTGATCTTCAATCAGCTCTTTATACATATTCATTAGAATTTCAGGCTCGGATCCTAACTTTCCTGCAATCGTAAGTTGGTTGTTTTGATTTGTAAACAGCGGCACAAGAAGTACTCCTGCCATAACCGCTGTAGTCACTCCAAGCACGGCAATTGTTTGTTTAAACGATATTTTTTCAAAAATACCTAACATATAATCAAATCCGACAGCAAGCACCGCTGCAGGGATTGCCCCTAATAAAATCAAATAATTATTGCCACGGTCAATCCCCAAAAGGATTAAGCTTCCTAGCCCACCTGCCCCAATAAGAGCGGCGATTGTCGCTGTTCCAATAATCAGTACCATCGCATTTCGAATACCTGCCATAATAATAGGCAAAGCTAAAGGGAGTTCAACTTTCATTAGTTTTCTAAATCGACTCATTCCCATCGCATTTGCTGCTTCAATCAACGAAGAATCAATTTCATTGATTCCTGTATACGTATTTCGCAAGATGGGTAGCAAAGCATAAATAAACAAAGCAATGACCGCGGGGACCTTTCCAATTCCGACTAGTGGTATCATCAGCCCCAACAGAGCTAGCGAAGGAATCGTTTGAAAAATAGCTGTCACTTGAATGATGGGGGTCGCTATTTTTTTATGACGAGTTAACACAATAGCCAAAGGTACAGCAATTATTACCGCGATAACCAATGAGATAAAAGACAATTGAATATGTTCCAGTAGAGCTGTCCACAGTAATTCTTTGCGGTCTAAAAACGTCGGTAAAAATTCAGTCACTTGATTGCACCCCGCTTTTCAATATCTGTTGCTAAATAGGCCACTACTTGTTGACTGGTGATTCTCCCAATCACTTTGTCCTCTTCGTTTTTAATGAGCACATCATTTTGTTTGGACAATGCAACAATCAACTCTTCTAGTGTGTCATCTGTTCTTAAAAATAAATCTACGTTTTCATACAACTTTAAAGGTTTCATGTATCCAACATCAATCAGCTCTTGAATGGTTCGTCTTTCTTTTGTTTGGATATTTCCTGATTTTAGAAAGTTTTTGACAAATTCATTTTTAGGCTGACTCACAATTTCTTCAGGTGTGCCCACTTGCACAATTTCCCCTTCATTAATCAAGGCAATCCGTGTCCCCAATGAGATAGCTTCTTGCATATCATGTGTTACAAACACAATCGTTTTTTTCCACTTCCGGTGCATTTCTGCTACATCGTGCTGGAGGTTTTGACGACTAATCGGATCTAATGCGCTAAACGGTTCATCCATCAAGATAATATCCGGATCTGCCGCAAGAGCTCGTAACACTCCTACCCGTTGCTGCTCCCCACCCGATAATTCGGATGTTTTTCTGTTTCGGTAACTCTCAGGATTCAACCCTACACTTTCAAGCAACTCCGTCACTCGATTGTGCATTTTTTCTTTTGGCCATTTCTTCATCTCTGGTACAGTCATAATGTTTTCTTCTACAGTCATATTTGGAAATAAAGCAATTTGTTGAAGCACATATCCCATATTCCAGCGTAACTCCTGAATATTGTACTCATCAATCGGTTTTTCTTGAACATAAATGTATCCTGTAGTTAAAGGAATTAAACGATTGATCATCTTCAGCAATGTCGTTTTCCCACACCCACTTGGACCAATCAATACAAAAAACTCACCATCTTGAATGTCTAAATTTATATCAGATATCACAAACTTATTTGGTACATATGCTTTGGATACGTTCTCAAATTTGATCATTTTTACTCTCCTAACAACTTTTTTCTGTTGTTCTCATTAGTTTTCATTTATAAAAAGGATATGTATCACACGTCTCTTTGCTTGAAGCGATGGGTACTTTTTTTAAATTCTCTCCTGTTCCATGCCGCATCTCCCTCAAGCAAGGTAGGTACTTTTTTGCAAGCACTCTTTTTAGGTATACGAGTCTGACTTCTCAAAAGAAAGCTCCTTGTAATTAAGCTTACATATAAACTATACAGGATTTCGCCCAAATACTAACTTGATATGCTTATAAAGTCTGGAAAAAGATATTTTTTCTTTTTCAAGAGCACCCAACGTTCACAAACATTTTTAGTCTACGCTTTTCTTCCTTCCCTTCCTTTTTGCTATATCGAAAAAGTGATTCTTTATACTATTAAATGATTCCTGATACGATGAACGCAACTCTTCTTTACTTTTTATCCTTAGGCATCATTCGTGTGTTTCCTCTCTTTTCACTTAGACAACCATGTCTCATGGGAGCATTGTTCAAAGAAAAAATCACGTGGAGTGAGCACAGAATCATCAAAATTACAGACAAAAAGGAGATTATACCATGGAGAAAAACTATGACGTTATCGTTATTGGAAGTGGCGTAGCGGGGAAAAACTTAGCCACCGAACTAGCCACTGCTGGAAAAAAAGTTGCCATTATCGAACAAAGAACGTGGGGGGGAACGTGTCCAAACCGAGGATGTGACCCTAAAAAAGTGCTGCTCTCTGCTGTGGAAGCTGAAAATAAGCTAGCCAATTAGTCGGCAAAGGGATTGAAAAAAGTCCAACACTCAATTGGAAAGACTTAATGGCTTTTAAGCAAACCTTCACCGAGCCCGTATCGAAGAAAACTCAAAAAAGCTTACACTCTTCTGGAGCAGATACGTATGAAGGAACAGCAAGCTTTGTCGACAAACACACACTTTCAGTGAACGGGCATCTTCTCGAATCAGAACGGTTCGCTATTGCAACGGGTGCTTATCCGTCCATATTGGATATTGATGGATAAGAACATTTTCTAACAAGCGACGATTTCCTCTCTCTTCCTGTCATGCCTAAAACAATCACATTTGTAGGGGCCGGGTACATCGCCTTTGAATTTGCGGCTATCGCTGTAGCTGCTGGCGCAGAAGTTCACATCATCCAGCACAACTCCACTCCTCTCAAAGCCTATGACCAAGAATTTGTTCGTGAAGCAATGAGCCAGTTAGAAGCAAATGGGGTTTCCTTTCACTTGGATACAACGATTACTCGTATAGAGAAACACTCAAATAATTTTATCTTGACGGATGGAGAGGCATTTGAGCTAAAAAATGATTTGGTTTTTGGCACGACCGGTCGTGCGCCAAACATCGAAGAGTTAAACCTTGAACGTGCAGGCGTCAACTATGACAGACATGGCATTTCTGTCAATGATCATTTGCAGACAACCAACACACGTATTTATGCAGCTGGAGACGTCTTATCTAAAACCATTCCACATTTGACCCCTGTAGCCAGTTTCGAAGCACGCTACTTACTTTCTAAGTTTCTAGATGGACAGGATACACCTATTGAGTATCCACCCATCCCAAGCATTGTATTTACAACCCAAAAAATGGCTCAAGTTGGCGTCAGTGTATCTAAGGCTCAAGAACAAAAAAAGCACTATGACATTGCGACTATCGATGCTACCCCTTGGTTTAGCTATTCTAGGCTAGATGAACCTGTGTCTAAGGTCAAACTCGTTCTAAAAAAAGAAACAAACCTATTAGTTGGAGCAACTTGTATAAACAATGAAGCCGACGTATTAATCAACCTTTTCAACTTGTTGATCCAGCAAAAAATGACCTATACAGACCTCACAAATACTTTATTTGCCTACCCTTCCATTGCGAGTGATTTGACATCTTTTTATTCGTCTTTTCAATTGTAATGAAATCCAAACGGTTGAAACAATCAAAAAAGAGCGGAACGAGCAACTACTTGTTCTGCTCCTTTTTGATTGTTTCTATAAAAAGACTGACTAAACTTTTGATTGTTCTTTTTGAGTAGCTTGTTTTTCCAACCAATGTATCAAATCTGTTGTGACCTCTTCTTTGTTAAGTTCATTTAACAATTCGTGCCGAGCCCCCTTGTAAAGTTTGAGTTCTACCTCCTTTACTCCATATGCGTGATATGTTTCATAAAGTTTCGTGGTACCTTTTCCAAAATTGCCGACAGGATCTTCATCTCCTGAAAGAATAAATATAGGTAACTCAGTGGGGATCTTAGTTTGGTTTTTCTTGTCTTCAATGTATCTCAACGTTTGAAGAAACTCATCATAAAAACTTGTTGTAAAAACACTGCCACAGTAGGGATCATCCATATAGTTTTGTATTTCTTCCGTGTCACGTGTTAACCATTCAAACCCTGTCTTCTTAGGAGAAAAACGTCTGTTATACGCACCAAAAGTCAGTCGATTCATCCAAGTTGCTTTGGCTTTACTCCCTTTTAGTTTCATTTCAAGTTTTGCGACACTTTGTCCGAGCCGCAGCACCATTCCTTGAGCCCCGTTTGAGCCACTTAAAACGAGTCCGTCTATTTCCCCTTGCCTGTCTAAGATGTATCTTTGGGCAGCAAATGAGCCCATACTGTGTGCAAACATATAAACAGGTACACCAGGGTATTCTGCTCGAATGTATTTCGTCAATGTTCCCATATCTTCCACTAATAATGCAAAACCGTTTTGGTCCCCAAGGTAACCCAGATTTTCTAAGTCTTTTGCTGTCTGTCCATGCCCTCTATGGTCATTGGCGTACACGATGAATCCTTTTTCAGTCAGTACTTTGGCTAGTCTTTTGTATCGACTGGCTGTCTCGGCCATGCCATGAGCAATTTGAACAATGCCTTTTGGGTTTTCCTTTAAAGAAGCCCATTTGTAGACATGAATTTCCGTGCCATCCTTGGATGAAAAGGTCCAACGGCTTTCTGTACATTTTCCCATTCGATTGCTTCCTTCCTAAACACTTGATGATTCTTGTTCTTGTTTTTGTTCTTGGTCTTTTCTAGAAAGAATTCTTCATCAATCTCGCAGTTTGAGTCTCCAAGTTTTATACGTTTATTTTACACATGAAAAGCAAAAGAAAAAAGAGAAACCTATATTGATATAGATTCCTCTTTTTCTTTTGTGTTAGGGAGACGTCTCTTTTACATCACTTGCATCGTACTTAGATTGAGTAGACGCAAACTGTATTTAGGACATTTTAGTGTAATTCATTGCGACAGCGACAAACATTTCAACACCTGTAAGGAAACTGTCTTCATCTAGTGCAAATTTAGGATGGTGGTGATTGTAATCATATCCTTTTTCAGCATTTCCAGCTCCTATCCAAATATAGGTCGCTGGAACAATATCTGAAAAGGCTGAAAAATCTTCCCCACCCATTAAAATAGGCAACTTGGTTACTTGTCCTGGGAATAATGTGTCTGCAATTTCTTCTACAATAGCAGTGGTTTCTGGATTGTTGTTTACTGCACTGTATCCCCACTGATACTCTAATGTATACGTCGCACCATATGCTTCACATGTTGCTTTGGCCATGCGGTCAATCTCTTCTGCGATTAGTTTTCGTTCGCTTGCATCATTGGTCCGCACACTACCGGCCATAAAGGCTGTCGCTGGAATGACGTTTTTGGCATCTAGTGAACCTGCTTGAAAAACGGTATTTGAAATCACAGCAGAATGAATGGGGTTGAGTTTACGTGAGACAATCGTTTGCATCTTCTCTAAAATTTGTGCACCAATCACAATAGGATCGATACTCAAGTTTGGCATAGCAGCGTGTCCACCTTTGCCGTGAATGGTCAATTCGTAAACATCTGAGCTTGCCGTATTGGGTCCTGCTTTGATATCAATCGTACCTGTTGGATACGTTGTAAACAAATGATGGCCATAAATAAAATCAAAATCATCAAATAGGCCAGTCGCAACTAATTCTTGCGCCCCACCTGGTGGTGTTTCTTCCGCGTGCTGGAAAATCCCATACACTTCACCTGATAAATCCATCGCATGTTCCGATAAAAATTGCATTGCTACCATCAATATGGCGGTGTGTCCATCATGGCCACAAGCATGCATTACGCCTGGAACAGTAGATTTAAATGACAACTCATCGCGTTCTTCTTGGATTGGTAGAGCATCAATATCGGCGCGTAACCCTATTTTCTTCCCTGGTTTGCTTCCTTTTATTTTGACTAAGACAGACGTCTCTGTTGGACGAGTCACTTCAACATTGTCCAGTTTGCTCATTTCATCAAAGATAAATTGACTCGTTTTGTATTCTTGAAATGACAGTTCTGGGTGTTGGTGCAAGTATCGACGATACGAAATGACTTGGTCTTTTCGTGAAGCAATATCTTGTACCCACTCTGGTTTTAAATAAGACATAGTACTATGTTCCTCCTTCAGTGCTACCTACTATAAAAAGATTGGGCTATTTGGTCCTAACGGCAGACCTAGCATATACCAAATAATTAACAACAAAGTCCAGAATATAGCTAGCGCTACCGTATATGGCAACACGTTTGCCATGAGCGTACCTACTCCGGATTCCTCATCGTATTTTTGCATGGTAGTCAAAATAATTGGTAAATATGGAAGCATTGGCGACAATGGGTTTGTAATGGAATCCCCAATTCGATATGCCATTTGTGTTAGTGCAGGATGATAATCCAACAACATAAACATTGGAATAAAAATAGGAGCCAGTAAAGCCCATTTAGAACTCGCACTTCCAATAAATAAGTTAATAAAGGAAGTTAACACAATAAATCCAAGAATCAATACAATCCCGTTGGCATTCTGGAGCAAACCAGCTCCTTTTACTGCGATGATGGTACCTAAATTACTCCAACTGAAATACGCCATCATTTGTGCCGCAAAAAACACAATCACAATAAAATTCCCCATCGTGGACATCGACTTGGAGAGCATGTCTGAAAAATCATGTGAGGTTTTTATTTCTCCAGATTTAAGTGAATATACCAACCCTGGAATAAAGAACATCAATGTAATAAGCAAGCCAATTCCATTCATTAAAGGAGAGCCATTTACGATGCTGCCGGTTTCTGCGTTACGTAAAAGACTGTTTTTAGGAATTGCTAAAGCGAGAAGACCTAGGAGGTAAATCACAAAACTCCAGTTTGCCCATGTAAGCGCTGTTCGTTTTTCAGCGGTAATCTCGGCTCCTTCAGCTAACCCAGCACTACCTTCTTTAGGGATATAAGTTCCCAAGCGTGGCAAAGTATACTTTTTCAATACCCAATAAATAACTAAGGCTAAAAGAGGCGTTGAAACAAAGATAAAGTAGTAGTTCATTAAAACGTTTACGGATAAGGACGGATCAATCAATTGAGCCGCTGGTTGCGTGAACGCAAAAACCAACGCATCTGACATTCCTGGAATCATGTTTGCAGCAAACGCGCCTAGTGGAGCAACGTACCCAACAATCGCCCCAGCAATAGGATGATACCCCATTTTCAAAAAGATGAGTGCAGCAAGCGGAGGCATTACAATCGGTGCAGCATCTCCAGCAATGTTTCCTAAGATTCCTACTAGAATAATAACCCATAAAACCACGTATTTTGGTGATTTTTCAACGATAGATGTCAATAACACTTCAAAATATCCTGATTGTTCCGCAAGGCCAATTCCTAGCATCACAACCAGAACCAACCCTAAAGCTGGAAATCCGGTAAAGTTGGCAATGGCACCTTCTAGAATCCGAACAAAGTTAGGTGCACTCAATAAGTTTTCTACTTGCACAAGCTCATTAGTGGATGGATTCACAACTTGTGTTCCTAGAGCGGAAAAAACCCAAGATGCAAGCAA
>CAYZZA010000009.1:0-31162 GCA_964482685.1 uncultured Carnobacteriaceae bacterium | reverse complement strand
CGTGAATAATCAAAGGAACACGTTGCATCATTGTATCGTCGTACAAGGACCATGTTTCAGGGTCTTTATCAAGCAAAGGAGCTAGTGTTTGGTTTCGTAAGTTCGAAATCCCATAATGGTCTCCATAAAGTACGAAAATTGAATTTTCATATATTCCGGTTTCTTTCAGGTACGTAAACCATTCTTCCATGGCTTCATCCAAGTATTTAGCTGTAACAAAATAGTTGTCGATGGTATTGTCACCAGTGGAAGCAGTTGGAATACTATGATTAGGCTCATCCAAAGGATAAGGGAAGTGATTTGAAACAGTTAGCCATTTTGTATAAAAAGGCTGTGGAAGTTGCTCCAAATATTGGGCAGATTCAGAGAAAAATAATTTGTCTTTTAACCCGTATTCTAAGGTACGTCCTTCGTCCATGTTGTAAGAGTTTGCGTCAAAGAAATAATCAACACCAAAGGATTGGTACGTATCGTTTCGGTTCCAGAAAGACCCAACGTTTCCGTGGAACACAGCAGATGTGTACCCTTGTTCTTCTTTTAAAATTTTTGAAGCGGAATGGAAGGTGTTGGTAGAGCCCACTTGAGAGAAGGCGCCACCTTGAGACAATCCAAACAATGAGTTTTCCATCAACATTTCAGCGTCAGATGTTTTGCCTTGTCCGACTTGATGGTAGAAATTACTGAAACTGTATGAGGCTTCGTCATGAAACAAACTGTTTAGGAACGGAAGAACTTCGTGCATGTTGCCTTCTTCATCTTCTAGGTGGTAATCAATCATGAATTGCTGCAAACTCTCTAGAGAAACATAAAATACGTTGCGGTCTTTTGCCACACCAAACATTTCTGGAGTAGGACTGGCGTAGTGTTTGTGCACATAGTTTTGCACTTCAACCATATCGGATTCATCCGCGCTTGCTTTAATCCGATTATTTTGAACCGTCTTCAAAACGTCGTGTCCTGTGTAAAAGTTGATGCCTAGATATTTGACGATGTAGTTTCGGTCAAACGTTCTCAATAACAGTTGTGGGCGATCACTTTCGGCTAGTGTTAAGTTTCCAGCCAGCATGGTCAACCCTAAAATAGTAACGGCAACTGCGTTTCTTTTCTTGAAAGACTTTTGATCAAAGCTTCCTTTTTTAACTCCAGCAAAGACGACTAAGAAAATAAAGTCTATCCAGTAAAGAAGGTCACGGCCTCTCATTAATGCCAAAGAAGAGGCGACGAGTCCACCAGAGACATTTCCAGCCCCCATCACTGTTCCAACAGTTAGGAAGTCTGTGAATTCACGGTAATACAAAATATTTGAGTACAAAAGTAACGACAGCAAAAAATACAGTGTCAAAAGAACCGCCGTTGATTTTTTGCCTTTTTTAAAATAAAGCGCTAGCGAAAAGACAATAAGGGCTAAAGGAAGGGGATTGATCAGCAAAATGAATTGTTGAATCATTCCAGATACACCTAATGAAAATTCTACTTGTAGGGCAAGGTAACTTTTAAGCCAAAAAAGAACAATGGCGAATAAAAATACTTGAATAGATTTACTAATTGTTTTTTTATTTGATTCCATGTCTATCAAAATCCTCCTGTGTTGTGTAAGATACACTGCACCATTTTACCCTTAAATGGCCAATGATTCAAATAAATCCCTTTTAGGATTAAAATATAGTGATGATTTCATGAAAGAGTTAGGGTTGTGTTATACTATTTGTACGATTATAATGAAAAAATTCTACTATTATTATGAAGAGAGTCGAACTTAAAAAGGGAGTCGTAAAAAAGTGGATAGATTAAAATTAAAAAAAATAGGTGCGGAACAAATAGGGAAAGGCTACCCTATGATTGTAGACCTTGATATATTGGATAGAACGAGACCAGATGAAGGCGAAACTGTTGAATTAACAGACGAAAATGGACGCTTCTTAGCAATGGCCTATTTAGGCAAGGAGAACAAGGCTGCTGGTTGGGTAATTTCACGTACAAAAGGCCAAACATTGTCTGAAGATTTCTTTAGTGAGTTGTTTCTAAATGCAAAAAAATACCGAAAGTCTTACTTTCAAGATGTATCCACAACAGCATTTCGCCTGTTTAACGGTGAGGGAGATGGCTTAGGCGGTATCCTTGTGGATTACTATGCGGGGTATGCAGTTTTTCATTGGTATAACAAAGGCATCTACATGCACCGTCATGCGATCTATACTGCCTTTCAACAACAGTTTCCAATGGTGAAAGGGATTTATGAAAAAAAGAGATATCCTTCTGCACGTCAAACAGAAGCAAGTGATTTTGTTCGAGGAGAACAAGCACCCGAACCTTTAGTTGTTTCTGAAAATGGACTTCAGTTTGTGGTCCAGTTGGATGAAGGCCACATGACAGGCCTCTTTTTAGACCAACGTCTTGTTCGTCGTACGTTGATGGAAAACTATTCAGCAGGCAAGCATGTGTTGAACTTGTTTAGTTACACAGGGGCTTTTTCTGTAGCGGCTGCAATGGGTGGAGCGGCAAAAACCGTGAGTGTCGACGTCGCCAACCGTAGTTTAAATAAAACAAAAGAACAGTTTGCTGTGAATGGATTGGACACTCGTTCACATGAAATTCGTGTAATGGATGTTTTTTCCTATGTCCAGTATGCACTTCGCCATGATTTGAAGTTTGATGTCGTGGTTTCAGATCCTCCAACCTTTGCCCGCACAAAAAAACGCACCTTTAGTGTAGAAAAAGATTACGCAGATTTAATTGGACAATACATCGACATCACCAAGATGAATGGCGTACTCGTTCTGTCGGCGAATACGTGGAAAATTTCACGAAAAGAGTTTCATGCACTAATTGCAGAAGCATTTTCTGCCAAAGGACAACATTACACTATTTTAGAAGAACATGGTGTCCCTGATGATTTCTCTGTTTTAGAAGAATACCCTGAAGGCGACTACTTAAAAGTGGTTATTGTCCAAAAGGTTCAATAACAGGCAGGCACGCATACACATATACGAACACAATTGGTTAGGGTGACGCGTGTCATCTACATATAAAAAAGGAGAAAGGTCAGAACATGGCTTACATTGAGATTATTGATGAATACAAGCGGTACGGTTCAGGAGACACAATCGTTACGGCAAACGATGGGATTACCTTTCATATTGAAAAAGAAGAGTTTGCGTTGATTGTAGGTCCAAGTGGAGCTGGAAAGACAACCGTTTTAAATATTTTAGGCGGAATGGACTCTGCGGATGAAGGAAAAATATTGATTGACGGTGTCGACATCCATGGTTTTTCTGAAAAACAGCTGACCAAATACCGCCGGGAAGATGTTGGATTTGTGTTTCAAAACTACAACCTCGTCCCAAATTTAACAGCGAAAGAAAACGTTGAATTGGCATCAGAAATCTCACCAAATGCGCTAGATCCTGAAACGGTCATGAAAGATGTGGGCTTAGCCGATCGGATGGACAACTTTCCATCCCAATTGTCTGGTGGAGAACAACAACGAGTTGCAATTGCCCGTGCGCTAGCAAAGCAACCTAAATTGCTGTTGTGTGATGAGCCAACCGGTGCGTTGGATTACGAGACAGGCAAACAAGTCTTAACGTTGTTAAATGACATGAAAAAACGATACGGAACGACTGTCGTTGTGATTACTCATAATCGGGCGATTGCTCCGATGGCAGACCGCGTGATTGAAATTGGCGATGCCAAGGTTCGTAGCATGATTGTAAACGAAGACCCTGTTCCTGTCGAAGACATAGAATGGTAAGAGGGTGAAGAGGATGAAGAAAAAAGCTTTATTGAAAGACACCCTGAGAGAAATTGTAGATTCAAAAGCTCGTTTTTTGTCTATATTGACCATTATTATGATAGGAGTTGCCTTTTTTTCTGGGATTAGTGCAGCTGGTCCTGACATGTTGAAAACAGCAAACGCCTATTATAAGGATCAGCAATTGATGGATCTTAAAGTGGTTTCTACGTTTGGCTTAACCGGGGAAGATATTTCGTTATTAGAAGAAGAATTAGCTGCAGCGAAAATAGAACCACTTTATGCGCAAGATGTTGTGTTTAAAGGAACGAGTTTAACATCGCATGTCGTAGGGTACAATGCCTCCGACATGGAAATCAACCAGCCTCTTTTAGTCGAAGGACGTATGCCTGAAAAAGAAGGCGAAATTGTCTTAGACAGCACAGCCGCCTATACAGAAGCGTTCAACATAGGAGACCAGGTCTCTTTCGACACAGAGAATGTCTCACAAGACCCAAGGGACTCTTTGCAACGGACTACGTTTGAGATTGTCGGATTTGCCAAAAACCCATTGTATATTGAAGAAAGCAACCGTGGAAATACGAAATTAGGAAGCGGAATCCTGCGCGGGATAGCGTATGTACTGGATACAGAATTTTCGGCTGAGTATTACGCGGAAGCATATATATTATTCGATGATTTGAAAGCCCCCTCTTCATATTCGCAAGTCTATAAAGATGGAGTTGCGGCTAAATTGGATGAAGTGGAAACACTTCTTGAAGACCGTCCTGAAGAACGGCTTTCTTCGTTACAAGCAGAAATCCAAGAAGAGATTGAGGATGGCGAAGCTGAAATCGCTTCGGCAGTAAAAGAGTTAGAAGAAGCAGAAGAGACACTTGCGTCCGAAGGCCAAAAATTATCAGATGCTCGAGCAGAACTTGCAGCCAGTCAAGCGGAACTTGATCAAGCTTTGGCTAACAAAGCGTTTCTTCCTGAAGCGCAACAGCAAGCGTTGGAGCAATCCCGCCAAGATTTTTTGACAGCACAATCTGAACTTTTAGCAGGTGAAGCAGAATACGAGGCAGCACTAGCTGAATTTGAAGAAGAAAAAGCCGACGCACTTGCTGAGATTGACGAAGCAAGACAAGACTTAGCTGATGCCAAAGAGACAAAAGACACTTTAAAAGCACCAGATTATATTGTTCTGGATCGCACCTCCAACGCTGGATACGCGGAGTATCAAGACAACGCTGAAAGAATGGGCTCGATTGCCAAAGTATTTCCTGTCTTTTTCTTTCTTCTTGCAGCTTTGATTTCACTGACTACGTTAACGCGTATGGTGGAAGAAGAACGCACTCATATTGGAACCTTGAAAGCACTAGGATACACCAACAGTGATATTTCGTTTAAATATTTCTTCTATGCCTTAGCAGCGACCCTAATTGGGGTATCTGTCGGGGTAGCGGTTGGATTTACCTTATTCCCAACCATTATCTTCAATGCGTATGGCACCATGTACAACTTGCCACCTATCCAATTGGGCTTCTATTGGAGTTATGCGCTCTTGTCATTGGCCGTGGCTCTCTTGTCTACCGGTGTTTCGGCACTCGTGGCAGTGCGAGTATCGCTACGAAGCAATGCAGCTACGTTATTGCGTAGAAAAGCACCAAAAGCAGGGCAACGTATTTTCTTGGAGCGGATTCCATTTATTTGGGAACGTTTGTCTTTTACAAAGAAAGTGGCTGCACGCAACTTGTTTCGATACAAGCAACGGATGCTGATGACTGTATTTGGTGTGGCCGGATGTACCGGACTGATTTTAACTGGTTTTGGTTTGTCCGATTCTATTTCTGGGATTGCGGATGTTCAATATGGTGAGTTGAACCAGTATGATGCCATTGTTGCGCTAAAAGAAGATCCTACGACAGAAGAAGTCTCTCAATATGAAGAGGCACTTGCCTCCATTGAAGCAATCGACCAAACATTAGATGTACGTCAAGAAGTAGTGG
Source organism: uncultured Carnobacteriaceae bacterium (assembly GCA_964482685.1). Lineage (GTDB taxonomy): Bacteria > Bacillota > Bacilli > Lactobacillales > Carnobacteriaceae_A > CAYZZA01. The sequence goes on along the minus strand of CAYZZA010000009.1, from coordinate 25,423 downwards.
ATGCAACGACAGGCGGACAAGCGTATGAAGCAACTTTATTTGTACCTGAAGACATGGATGAATTGTCTTCGTTCGTGACACTTCGTGATATGAATGAAAACGAAGAACTCTCGTTGACAGATGAGGGAGCTATCATTACGGAGAAACTCTCGCGCTTGCTGAACGTGTCTGTGGGGGACACACTCACGTTAGACGATTCTGATCACCGCGAGTTTGAGGTGCCTGTTTCAGGAATTGCAGAAAATTACGTGGGGCATGCGGTCTATGTGTCCCCAGCCTTGTATGCGGAGCAGTTTGATAAAGATGCCTTGTACAACACACAACTTCTTGTTTATATGTCGGATACGGTCAATGAAGAAGCCATTGGAGAAATCCTGACTCAACAAGACCGTGTAATTGGGATCAATTTTGTGTCTGTTATTTATGATGCCTTTGCAGAAACATTGGCTAGTTTAGACATTGTAACGATTGTGTTGATCATTTCGGCTGCGTTGTTGGCCATGGTTGTTTTATACAACTTGACCAACATCAACGTCTCCGAACGTATCCGAGAGTTGTCTACGATTAAAGTGCTTGGGTTTTATGACAAAGAAGTCACCTTGTATATTTATCGTGAAAACATTGTCTTAACTGGAATGGGGATTGTAGCAGGTCTTGGGGTAGGTGTCTTGCTTCACCGCTTCGTGCTTCAAACTGCTGAAATTGATATGTTGATGTTTAGTCGTATCATTCACCCTATGAGTTATCTGTACGCTGGATTGCTTACCTTGTTCTTTTCCACTTTGGTCATGTTGATTATGCACGTGAAACTCAAAAAAGTAGACATGGTCGAAGCACTAAAAGCACAAGAGTAAGAAAGTTAAACCCAGCATGGCAGATGGTTACTGTATTGAAAGCAAGACAAAGCAAAAGTAAAAAAGAAAAAGAAACAAAAGAATCAAAAGCCAAAAGAAGGACAAAATTAGCTTGGACAAGGTCTAAGCAGTGGAAAAAGATGTCGCTTCTCTTGGCTTTTTTTTAATCAATGAAAGAATACGTTTTCATTCTGAAAGAGGTGTTGACTGAATAGTCTGAATATTCTATACTGAGGTATATTAACGCATTCTCATTTTCGGCTTATGCAATTATCATACGCGTTAACTATCAGAGAGGGGAATTTATTATGAAGAAAAGATCGGTTGGTTTATTGGCAGCTGTAGCATTGTTCGCAGCAGGATGTGGAGCAAATGGAGCAAATGATGGAGATGCAGAAACCATTAAAGTCGGCTCCTTATTTGAACTTACGGGTGCGGTTTCAGCATATGGAAATGCAGAAGCAAATGCGGTAAAACTTGCAGTAGATGAAATCAACGAAGCAGGTGGAATCGATGGCAAGAAAATTGAACTAGTTGAATACGATAACAAATCAGATGAACAAGAAACAGCCAGTGCCGGAACAAAATTAGCCACGCAAGACAATGTGTTGGTTGTTGTTGGACCAGCGACATCTGGGTTAACAAAAGCAACCATTCCAAGTATGACACGTGCAGGAGTACCAATTGTGTCTCCTTCTGCAACAGACGATACTGTTACAGTGGATGAAAACGGCGACGTACAACCGTATGCCTTCCGTGTAGCGTTCCAAGATTCATTCCAAGGGGTTACATTAGCTCAGTTTGCGCAAAAAGACTTAGGTGCACAGAAAGCAATCATCCTAGGAGACAACTCTAGTGATTATGCGATCGGTCTAGCTAAAAACTTCAAAGATACGTTTGAAGGCGAAATTGTAGATGAAGTAAACTTTACAGACGCAGACTCAGACTTTAGTGCGGTTCTAACAAAAATAAAATCCATGGACTTTGATGTACTATTTGTACCAGGCTACTACGAGCAAGCTGGACTGATCATCAAACAAGCACGTGAAATGGGTCTGACACAACCAATCCTTGGTCCAGACGGCTTTGGGAATGAAACATTAATCGAACTTGCCGGTGCAGACAATTTGTCCGATGTGTACTACACTGCTCACTTTAGTGCAGACAGTGAAAACGAAAACGTTCAAAGCTTCCTAAAGAACTTTGAAGAAGCATCCGGTGAGTCCGCAGATATGTTCTCCGCACTTGCATATGACACGATGTACCTTGTACGAGATGCCATCGATGCAGCAGATGAACATTCAGCAGAAGCCGTGACAAAAGCATTGGAAAACATCACGGACTTTAAGGGAATCACAGGAACATTTTCATTTGACGAGCAACACAACCCAGTTAAGTCAGCAATCATCATCGAACTTCAAGGTGGAGAAGAAGTTAGTGCGACAGAAGTGAAACCATAATATGGTTTTTCTTCACATGTACGTACAGGATGAAATAGGAAGGCGTGAAGAAAAGAGATGGAAAATCTGATTCAGCAGCTTGTCAATGGTCTTTCATTGGGGAGCATTTATGCTTTGATGGCGCTTGGATACACGATGGTGTACGGCATTATCAAACTGATTAACTTTGCCCATGGAGAAGTATATATGACAGGAGCTTTTATCGGTTATCTTCTTATCAACCGTTTTCAGCTTGGCTTTATATCTACATTGCTTCTAACCATGGCCATAACGGCTCTGCTTGGCATGGTGATTGAACGAATCGCCTATAAACCACTTCGAAAGGCATCGAGGATTACATCTTTGATTACCGCAATTGGGGTTTCATACCTGTTACAAAACGGGATGATTCAGTTTATGGGTCCACAAGTTCGTTCTTTTCCACAAGTCATCACCAATAAAGTGTATGCATTTGGCCCATTGTCAGTAAACCGGATTCAACTAATCATTTTTGGGACAAGTCTCTTTTTGATGGCAGCCTTGCAAGTCATTGTCAAACAAACCAAAATGGGAAAAGCTATGCGTGCTGTCAGTATTGACGCAGATGCGGCTCGTTTGATGGGAATCAACGTGGATACCGTCATTACCTTTACGTTTATGCTTGGGTCTGCTCTTGCAGGTGCTGCGGGCGTACTCGTTGGGCTGTATTATAACTCCATCAACCCAATGATGGGGTATGCACCAGGACTGAAAGCATTTATTGCAGCTGTATTTGGTGGGATTGGCATTATTCCAGGAGCTATGCTTGGAGGCGTGTTGATTGGGTTAATTGAAACTTTGGTCTCGGCGTATGGAAACTCCATGATTCGAGATGCGGTTGTATACAGCATTCTTATCTTGATCTTGCTTGTGCGACCTGCAGGACTACTTGGTAAAAATGTAAAAGAGAAAGTGTAGGTGGAAGAATGAAGAATCGTTGGAAACAATCGATGGGGTGGCTTGCTTTGCTACTTCTCACGTACCTGGGTCTTCAGGGAGCCGTTTACGCAGGAATTATTACAGCCTTTTATGAAATTACATTGGTGAGCATTTTGATCAATATTGTGTTAGCGGTCGGATTAAATTTAGTCATAGGTATATCCGGTCAGTTTTCGCTAGGTCATGCAGGTTTTATGGCAATTGGTGCATATGCTGCAGCGATTGTCACAAAAGCAAATCCAACATTTGTTGGGCTGCTCATCGGTACAGGTGTTGGAATGGTCCTTGCTTTATTGGTTTCCTTGCTAATTGGAATCCCTACGCTTCGTTTAAAAGGTGATTATCTTGCGATTGCCACATTAGGTTTTTCAGAAATCATTCGTATCGCAATTTTAAACATGCGGGAGATCACCAATGGAGCAGCAGGTTTAAGTGGCATTCCATATCTAAGCACCTGGCAGATTGCTTATCTAGGAGCAGTTATGACTGTTGTACTTTCTGCTTTTTATGTCAGCAGCAATGCAGGAAGAGCCACACTAGCAGTCCGAGAAGATGAAACAGCTGCACAGTCTTTAGGGATTGCAACAACAAAATACAAACTGATTGCGTTTGCTTTAGGTGCGGTGACAGCCGCAATGGCAGGATCTATTCACGCAACGTATTATAGTGTGATTAACCCCGATCAATTTGGGTTTATCCGTTCCGTCGACATTTTAATTATTGTCGTATTTGGAGGGATGGGGAGCATTACCGGTTCTGTGCTCGCCGCCATCATGTTAGGCATTTTAAATGTCTACCTCCAACCGTTGGGGGCTTTCCGAATGATTTTGTATTCGGTCGTCTTGATAGTGTTGATGGTATTAAAACCATCTGGTTTAATGGGAACGAAAGAATTCACATGGGATTTGTTTAAGAAAAAGAAAAAAAGTAGTATGACATCTTAAGTAAAGAACGAACAGATAAAGGAGGCCAATAAATGAGTGTGTTAGTGGTTGAAGACCTGAACAAACAATTTGGAGGATTGCAGGCAATTTCAGATGTTAGTTTTAAATTGGAAAAGAATGAACTTGTGGGACTCATCGGTCCAAACGGTGCTGGGAAAACCACATTGTTTAATCTATTAACAGGCGTGTACCGTCCAACATCAGGTAAAGTAGTTTATTCGGATGAAGGAGAAAATGTGTCACTGGTAAAAAAAAGCACAACCCAAATTGCAGACATAGGAATCACCCGAACCTTTCAGAACATTCGCCTTTTTAAGGAGTTATCTGTTCTTGACAATATCTTAGTTGGGATGCACCAGGATTCAGAAGCAGGACTCGTGTCAAGCTTGTTGCGTTTGCCCGTCTTTTTTAAATCTGAAAAAAAGATGAGAGAAAAAGCAGAAGAACTCCTTGATATCTTCCAACTTCTGGATAAAAAGCATACGATTGCCAAAAACCTTCCATATGGAGAACAACGAAGACTTGAAATCGTACGTGCATTAGCCTCGAAGCCGACGATTCTCTTTCTAGATGAACCAGCAGCGGGCATGAATCCACAAGAAAGTGCGGATTTGACACTATTGATTCAGCGGGTTCAAAAAGAGTTTGAGTTGACGATTGTGCTGATTGAACATGATATGTCTGTAGTTATGAACGTGTGTGAGCGCATTATTGTGCTTGATCATGGAAAAGTACTGGCACAAGGAACACCAAAAGAAGTCCAAAATGACAAAGACGTTATACGTGCTTATTTGGGTGGTGAATCCGCATGATACTCGAAGTAAAAAACATGTCCGTTCATTACGGTATGATTCAAGCAGTGAAACAATTGGATTTTCATGTCAATGAAGGCGAGATTGTGTCGTTAATTGGCTCTAACGGTGCCGGGAAAACCACTACCTTGAAAACAATTTCAGGGCTCTTGCGACCAATCGCAGGCGAGATTTTATATAAAGATAAACCTATCCAAATCGAGAGTCCCAAAAACATTGTGGCACTAGGATTGTCACACGTCCCTGAAGGGCGTCACGTGTTTAGTGGCATGTCCATTTTGGAGAACTTACAACTAGGAGCCTTTCTTCGTAAAGACCGCGATCAAATAGAAAAAGACATGAAAAAAGTATTTGACTATTTTCCGGTTTTGGAAGAAAGAAAGTCGCAAGATGCTGCGACGCTTTCTGGTGGTGAGCAGCAGATGTTGGCGATGGGACGTGCACTGATGTCTCGACCAGATTTGTTGATGCTCGATGAGCCTTCAATGGGGCTAGCACCAATCTTTATCGAAAAGATTTTTTCTATCATAAAAGAAATAAACGAACAAGGAACCACGGTCTTATTGATAGAACAAAACGCACAAGCTGCTCTTGAAGTCTCCCATAGAGGATACGTCTTGGAAACTGGAAAAGTTGTGGAAACTGGAACAGGACAAGAGCTTCTGAAAAGTGAAACGGTGCGCCAAGCATACCTTGGAATGTAAAAGAGCGAATAAATACGTAAAAAAGGGTGTCTCTTCAGAAACAACGAAGAACATCCTTTTTAGTATATCTAAAAACATGTTAGACAAATTTCCACTGAGTTTAGTGTCTGCTATGCACCAAGAAAGGCCTCTATCCAAAGCAAGTGCGCTTCTGCCTACAAAAAGATATTAAAAGGATACAGGCCTGTCCGTATTTTTCACATTCATTGTTTAATTGGAGATGGTTGTTTATCTAACTAGATTCTTTGGTGGAACGATACAGAAAAAAGGTAAAGGAAAGAAAATATGCGTAAATTTTCTCACTCTAGATTGCTTTGTGCCAAAGGAGGCAGTAATTCCTTTTAGTCTACTTTTTTTAGAGAAAAGGGTAGACTGAGAGGACAGAGTAAACTCAAATAGGAGGACACACAGATGAATGCATATTTGAAAACTATCGTGGTACAACAAATAAAAGAGCAATTTACAAAAGAAATTGATTTTTACGAACCGCACTTAGGGATGAGTGAAGCAGAGTGGATCAGATGGAGAAAAAACGATGTTGAGCTAGGGATACATGCGACGGAGAAAATTAGACGTCTGTTTTCAGATTATGAGTGGATGATTGCAGAAAAGGTTGTGCGAAATGCGCACTTTATCCCTGAAATACAAATGAATCCTGTCCGTGAATACAAGCAAATGAAGTTTGCGATTGCGAGACAGTGGATCCAGTCTAGTATTGGCGAAACTCAGTGGATAAGGCGCGAAACTTCAACGGGTGAAAAGGGAGCACAAGAACTAGAAACAGTGATTTTACGCGTAGAAGTAGACTACCAGTTTTGGAGCTACAAAGATCGGTTAGAATTTAGATTGACTCAATACCCACACAAACAACTCAACTGGAGCAAACCAGAACTGCTCGATTGGTTCGACCGCAAAATTGAAGAGCATAGTTCTGAGGAAGCACGGGAAACAGAGTAAGCAAACGAGTCAAGTTTATTTTTTAAAAGCCTGTTTGAACCCCTCTTACTTATGGTAAACTATATAAATACTCGAACGTGATTGCGTCACATAGGTCATGGAAGTAGAGGAGCAGCACAAACATGAAAAAAAAGAAAACAAGTCAATCATCTAAGCAAAAACCGATACGTATAATCTATTTATTTGCGAGAGGGACCTTTGTTCTTCTTGCATTTTTTGTTACACTATTAGCGCTAGGAGATAAAAAAGAAGCAACTTTTCAAGGAGTCAGTCTGCAAGAGCAGTCTTTAGAAAAAGAAGCTTTTATAGCAAAAATTGCGAGTAACGCTCAGTTGCTTCATAAAGAGTACGGCGTTTTGCCAAGTATCAGCATTTCGCAAGCAATTTTAGAATCAAACTGGGGTACGAGTGGATTGGCTCAAAAAAACAAAAACTATTATGGGATCAAGGGAGCCACTACCGCTGATGCACGTTCCTTTACAACAAAAGAATTCAATGAAGAAACAGGTGACTGGATTGAAATAGATGCCACGTTTAGAGCATACGAATCATGGGAAGAATCGATGGAAGATCATGCACGATTGTTGGCAAATGGGACGAATTGGAATCCGTACTTGTATCAAGAAGTGCTTGCCGCCACTTCATACAAAGAAGCGGCGTATGCCCTCCAAAAAGCGGGGTATGCAACAGATCCAAAATATCCAGAAAAACTGATTGGGTTAATTGAACAATATGATTTAGCAAAATTTGACACAATTCCTGGAGAAGGAGAGTAAGTGGCAAGTAGGACCGGACAGAGTGAATACAACAGATTGGATGGAGATACATGGACGAAAAGAAAAACACACCTAAAATTTATACAAATCTCAGAAAACATTATATTGCTGTGCCAGAAGCGATAAAAAAAGCAAGTGGCATTGTTGTAAATGGAAAACGGTTTAAATCCTTGTTGTTTACGACAGATATCGCAATTATTATGAACAACGACGCACATGCCATTATGGCAGTCTATCCTTTTACCCCTCACCCGGCGATTGTGCAAGCCGTGACGTCTGTGGCGTCCATTCCAGTTTTTGCAGGTGTTGGGGGTGGAATGACACATGGTGTTCGTTCTGCAAACATTGCGCTTTTTGCAGAAGCACATGGATGTTTAGGGGTTGTGGTCAATGCACCAACCCCGATTGAGACGATTCAAGCGATTGAAGAAAGCATTGATATCCCTATTATTTGTACCGTCGTATCTGAATATACAGATATCCAAGAAAAACTTGATGCTGGAGTCGACATTATTAACGTGAGTGGATCCAAAAGAACAGCTTACATCGTCAGAGAAATTCGAGCACAATACCCTGATTTACCCATTATTGCGACCGGTGGTCCTACGGAAGAATCGATTGAAGAAACCATTAAAGCTGGAGCCAATGCAATCACTTATACACCCCCTGAAAATGGTGTGTTGTTTAGTAAATTGATGGAAAAATACCGTGACAGTGAAGAAGAAGAGTTTGTGGAAGAACTTGTTGAAGAATTAGAAGAGTTAGAAGAGCAAGAATATTTAGAAGAGTTAGAAGAAGAAGAGTATGCGCAAGGACAAGACTCGCTCAATCAGTAAACTTGGACTTAATACGTCATCTTTTGGAAAGTAGCTCGTGGGACCAAAATGAGAGCCCATTTTTAAAAGAATGGGCTCGTTCTCTACCTAAAAAAAAGCAACCTTAAAAAAGAAGGTAGCGCGCTCAAAATGCGGTGATGCAGTGGTTTCTGGATGCGAGCTACTAGGAGCCTGGATTGTGCATCTGAGCGGTATATGGTATGATAACGATGATTTTTATAACGTTTTGAATGTATGCACATAAAAGGAGAAGATAAATAAATGAACGGAGACCCCGGGAGTACGTGGCCGCTTACGCGGCAGATTATCCTGGTAGTAATTTTAGTGGCCACCAATGGTCTTTTTGCAGCAGCAGAAATGGCCTTCGTGTCACTGAGTCAAACCAAAATAAATGAACTTTCTTCAGTAGGAAATAAAAAAGCGATGCGTGTCATGAAGTTGTTGGAACAATCAGACGACTTGTTGCACACACTGCATGTCATGATTATTCTCGTTGGCTTTTTGAATAGTGCTTTTGCAGCCTATCATTTTGCACCTGTTTTAGCTGCAGCCGTAGGGAATTTCAAAGGAGCTACGGAATTAATCATCGTACTTCTGACGATAGGTGTTGCTTACGTCACGTTAGTTTTGGGAGAAACATACCCAAAAGAATACGCCTTGCAGCAACCAGAAAAAATTGCGATGAATGTGTCTGGACTGATTGTGGGGATTCAAGCCTTACTAAAACCATTCATCTGGTTGATTTCTAGCTCAACGCGTGTTTTGAAAAAGATTACACCTGTTGATTTTGATGCTGCAAAAGAAACGATGACGCGAGATGAGTTTCGATCTTATCTTGATCAAAGTCGTCAAAATGAAGTCATTGATATTGCAGAGTTTTCTATGTTAAAAGGTGTCTTGTCTCTAGACAACAAAATTGCTAGAGAAGTCATGGTTCCACGAACCGATACCTTCATGTTAGATTACGATGACGGCAACGAGATCAATATTGATAAGTTGCTCGAAGTACAGTATTCACGTGTACCTATTTATTTTGAGGACAAGGACAATATTTTAGGAATTGTCCACGTAAAAAATTTATTGAAAGCATCCAAAGAGAAAACCTTAAAAACGATTGATTTAAAAGACATTATGAATGAGCCTCTTTTTGTCCCCGAAACAATTTACATTGATGATTTATTGTATGAGTTAAAGCGGACACGCAATCAGTTGGCTATCTTAAACGATGAATATGGTGGAATTGTTGGGATTGTGACTCTTGAAGACTTGTTGGAAGAAATCGTTGGGGAAATTGACGATGAGTACGACGAGATTTATCAATCTATTGTTCCAATGGAAGGCAAAAGCTTTCTTGTAGATGGCGCATTGCCATTAGATAAATTTAATGAATATTTTCAAACAACCTTTAACTCAGAAGATGTCGATACCATTGCGGGATATTTTATTACAGAATTTGGTTCTATTCCACAAAATGGTGAGGACGCAGAAATTCGAAAAGATACGCTGCTGTTGCGGGTGAATAAAGTAGAAAGCTCACGTATCACTCATCTAGTCGTAGAGCCACTTGTAATAGATGAAGAGGAAACAACACATTGAGTGAACGGTGACTTTTCACACCTAGGTGAAGAATAAAAAGGTCCGGGACTCATTCCCGGACCTTTTTATTCCTATTAGAAGACAGATAACCACAAAGAAGCACAGAATAAATAGTACAGACACTCAGCCATAATCAGTTGTTTTGGATTCGAGAGAGGATGAAGCAAGTGGAAATCAATTGGGGAATTTTAGGTTTAATTTTTATGATTAATGTTGTATACGTGTCGCTCAGTACTATCCGCATGATGCTCACCATGAAAGGGTATCAGTCTGCTGCGCCAATTATCTCTATGATTGAAGTGACCATATATGTTTTTGGGCTAGGTCTGGTTTTAGACAATCTAGACAATTTTTGGAACATATTGGCCTATGCGCTCGGATACGGGATGGGGATATTAGTAGGCATGAAGATTGAGAACAAACTAGCCCTTGGATACATTTTGGTTACTGCAATTGTGCCAGATACTGCATATGGGACAGCCAACGAGCTGCGTTCACGAGGGTATGGAGTTACATCTACGCGTGCACAAGGACGAGAAGGAGACCGACACGTTTTGGAAATACTAACGCCACGAGCTAATGAACGTACGCTGTACCATGAGATTGAAGAGATGGAACCCAAAGCGTTTGTGGTGTCTTATGAACCGAAGTACATCAACGGTGGGTTTTGGACCAAACGTATGAAAAAAGAGAAAAAAGCATTTACAGCCAAGATGAACAAAGAAACTGAAAAAAAATCAGATACTGCGTCTAATGACTCTACCCAAGAACAAGTAGAAAAAAGAACAGAGGATGACTAAGATGACAAATTGGATACCGCCTGGCAAAACAATGGGTTTGATTGGAGAAAGCATCATGGCATATGAGCTCGTGAAAACGGCTAAGATCATGGGTTTTCAAGTAGTTGTGTATTGCAGTGACAAGTCAGCGCCGATTGTAAAAGCGGCAGATTGGGCAATTATTGGTGCATACACCAACAAAGAAGCATTGACTGAATTGGCATTTCGAAGTGACTTTTTGGTGTATGAATCAGAAGATCTCCCACCAGAGATGATTGGATACCTTCAAAAGACGGTACCTGTTCCACAAGGAGAAGAGTTGTTGTCAATTGTACAAGATCGTGTCCTTCAAAAGACGTATCTAGAAGCAAATAGCATCAACATTGCTCCTTATGCCACGATTGTTACAGTGGACGATATTCACAAAGCGATTGTCAGTATTGGGTATCCGTGTGTCATGAAAACAAATCGAACCGATAAACATTTTAATGAGCAATTTGTGCTCTATGGAGAAGAAGACATTGAGCAAGCAAGTGCGTTGTTAAAAAAAGGAGTTTGTGTATTGGAAGCGTTGATTCCGTATGAACGAGAATTGGAAATCACCGTGACCCGAAACCAAGCGGGACAACAAATTACGCACCCAGTATCTGAGTTGGTCTTTCGTGGGGATGAATTGTATCAAGTCATCACACCTGCTCGAATTGAACTTGAAGTAGAAGAGGAAGTAGCACGGATTGCGTTGTATCTTTCTCGCCAGTTGGACATAGTTGGCTCTTTGTCTTTGGAATTGTTGGTAACAGCAACAGGGACATTATATGTCAATCGACTTGTGATGGGGCCTCATTTGGCAGGAGGCTACACAAGTAAAAACACCACATTGACACAGTTTGAAGCACACGTAAGGGGAATTGTCAATTGGCCTCTTGATTCTCCTGTTGTGCATGGAGAGTCTGTGTTGATGCCTTTTCACCACGCCCATCTAGACAAAGTGATTCATCAAATTCCATTGAAACCAAATTGGACTTTTTATTTTTATCCTGGAAGTACAACAGATAGATACAAACATGAAATCGGTGTAGTCGTCATTCCCTCAAAAGGATTGGCACAAACACTGGAGACATTATCATTAATTGATTTATGGGAAGGAGCCTCCTTACATGATTGAACGGTACACACGCCCTGAGATGGGTGCGATTTGGACGCAACAAAACCGGTATGAAGCATGGTTAGAAGTAGAAATAGCCGCAGTAGAAGCGTGGGCAACACTCGGTGTGATTCCAGAAGAAGACAGCCAAACCATTCGTGCCAAGGCGTCTTTTGATGTGGCACGAATCGAAGAGATTGAACAAGAAACTCGTCATGACGTTGTCGCGTTTACGCGCGCTGTGTCCGAAACACTTGGCGACGAGCGAAAATGGGTGCATTATGGACTCACAAGTACCGATGTGGTGGATACAGCCAATGGCTATATTTTGAAACAAGCCAATGATCTTCTTCGGGTGGGATTACAAGGTCTAACGGACCAATTGGCTACACAAGCCGTGCAATACAAAGATACGGTGATGATGGGACGGACTCACGGAGTGCATGCAGAACCCACCACGTTTGGATTAAAGCTCGCTCTTTGGTATTCAGAGATGAAGCGCCATCTGGTTCGCTTTGAAGCTGCTGCTGAAGGGGTAGAAGCTGGAAAGATTAGTGGTGCAGTTGGCACCTTTGCCAACGTACCTCCACAGGTGGAAGAACTTGTCTGTGAGGCCTTAGGCATCCGTCCACAAGAGATTTCCACACAAGTGCTCCCACGTGACCTCCACGCGGAGTATCTTGCTACTTTGGCTTTAATTGCTACAAGTATCGAGAAGTTTGCGACTGAAATTCGTGGATTACAAAAATCAGAAACGCGAGAAGTGGAAGAGTATTTTGCCAAAGGTCAAAAAGGCTCCTCGGCAATGCCACACAAACGCAACCCAATCGGATCCGAAAACGTAACCGGTTTGGCTCGAATTATTCGCGGATACATGGTGCCCGCGTATGAAAACATCTCTCTCTGGCATGAACGAGATATATCCCACTCTTCAGCAGAGCGCATTATGCTGCCAGATGCCACCATTTTGTTGGATTATATCCTACACCGGTTTACGGGCATTATGAAGACGCTAACAGTGTATCCAGAAAACATGAAACGAAACATGGACGCCACCTATGGATTGATCTATAGCCAACCGGTTCTGCTTCAGTTAATCGAAAAGGGCATGTCACGTGAAGAAGCGTATGACTTGATTCAGCCATTGACGGCGACTTCTTGGGAGACACAACAATCTTTCCGTACACTAGTTGAACAACACCCAAGAATCCAGTCAATCTTGTCTCCAACAGACATCGAAGCAGCCTTTGACTACACACGTCACCTGACACAAGTCGATTGGATTTTCGCGCGCGTTGGCTTGCTTTCTCCAACGAAAGATCACTAACCATGAGTGCAAAAAAAAGAGTCATTTTCACGATGATTTTATTTGGGTCGATTGGGTTGTTTGTGCGAAACATTCCACTGCGCAGCAGTGAGATTGCGTTTTATCGCGCAGCCATCGGCAGTGTGTTTTTACTTACGGTAAGTGTGGTTAAAACGAGAAAGCCCAATATAGAGTCAGCTAAAAAACAAGCATTCCCTTTGTTTTTATCGGGCTTGTTTATGGGGTTGAACTGGGTCTTTTTATTTGAAGCGTATAAGCGCACATCCATTGCGCAAGCAACGATGCTGTATTATACGGCCCCCATCCTTGTGATGGTGTATTTCCTCATTTTTGAACAAACGGTGGTCACCAGACAAAAAGTGTTGGCCCTTTTGCTAGCGTTTGTTGGACTTGGCTTTACTGTTTCGACACGAAATGCAGATTTGTTGAGTCAAAATGGTCCCGCCATTTTGTTTGCCCTTTTAGCTGCTGCGTGTTACGCCACAGTTATTGTATTAAACACAACCTTTACTGGCATTAGCAAAGAAGATGTGACCTTGTTTCAACTTGTGCTCGCCAGTGTTGCGTTGGCTCCGTATGTTTGGATTGAAGGGGGCACTTCTGTGTTCACCTTATCGTTTGGTCCATTGCTCTTGCTAGGAATTATCGGGGTAGTACATACAGGATTTGCGTACCAAGTGTATTTTGGAAGTCTGCAAGAATTACCGGCTCCAACTGTGGCGATTCTAAGTTACATAGATCCCTTATCCGCTTTAGTCTTTTCTGTTTTTCTTCTGGGAGAACGGCTGACGGTGCTGCATTTGTTCGGGGCTGTATGTATTCTAGGAGCGACTTTTTTAGCAGAGTATAAACCAACTGTAAAAATGAATAGGAACTGATTGACCGGCAAGCTGTTTCAGAGGCCGGTTTTTTGTTTGGCAAAGCCACATGCATTCATAACAGCGAAGTATGGAAAGAACCGTCTATTTTCGGTATAATAAGCCAGTGTACAAACTGGGAGAGGATGAGGAATGAAATGCTTCGTAACGACATTCTGAATGGGATGAACCCAAGACAAGCCGAAGCAGTAAAGGAAACAGAAGGTCCTTTATTGATTATGGCTGGTGCTGGAAGTGGGAAAACACGTGTGTTGACCCACCGCATCGCGTATTTAATTCAAGAAAAAGGAATCCAGCCATGGAACATCTTGGCGATTACCTTTACAAACAAAGCAGCCAGTGAAATGAAAGAGCGTACCATGCGCCTTGTGGAACAAGGAGGCGCAGACGTGTGGATTTCCACCTTTCACTCGTTGTGTGTGCGGATTTTAAGAAGAGACAGTGACAAAATTGGCTACAACCGCTCCTTTACCATTAGTGATCCGTCTGAGCAATTGACATTAATGAAACGGATTTTGAAAAATCGCAACATAGATCCGAAAAAATACAACCCACGTGCAATTTTGGGTGCCATTAGCAATGCCAAAAACGAATTGATGAATGAACGGATGTTTCGCGCACAAGCGTCTTCTTTTTTTGAGAAACTTGTCGCAGATTGCTACGACGATTACCAACATGAATTGAGACGGAGTGAAGCCGTTGATTTTGATGATTTGATCATGTTGACCGTTCGGTTGTTTGAAGAAAAACCAGACGTGCTAGAGTATTACCAAACACGCTTCCAATACATTCATGTAGATGAATACCAAGATACCAACCACGCTCAGTATCGTCTAGTCTACTTGTTAGCCGAACGATTTAAAAACTTGTGTGTGGTAGGAGACGCAGACCAGAGTATTTATGGATGGCGTGGAGCTGATATGGACAACATATTGAATTTTGAAAAAGATTATCCCGATGCATCCGTCATTGTGTTGGAGCAAAACTATCGCTCCACTAAAACCATTTTAAAAGCAGCAAACGATGTCATTGCTCACAATACAAAACGAAAAGAGAAGAAGTTGTGGACAGATAACCAAGAAGGCGAGTTGCTTTCGTATTACCGTGCACAATCTGAACAAGACGAAGCCCGTTTTGTTGTAGCCAACATCCAAAAAGAAATGGAGGCACATGCTGGGTACACATACGGTGACTTTGCGGTCTTGTACCGAACCAATGCCCAGTCGCGTGCTATGGAAGAAACATTGGTGAAAGCCAACGTCCCGTATAAAATGATTGGTGGACATAAGTTTTACGAACGAAAAGAAATCAAAGATGTGCTTGCTTATTTAAACCTCATCGTCAACCCGAGTGACAACTTTAGTTTCCGTCGCATTGTCAATGAGCCAAAACGAGGCATTGGTCCAGGGACCTTGCTCAAACTATCTGACGCAGCGGATAGCTTGGATTGGTCTTTATATGAAACAGCACTTAATATCAACATCACCCCTCTGACAGGAAAAGTGGCTTCAGCATTGGAGAATTTTGCAGTAACAATCAAACAACTGCGAGAGATGGCTGAATTTGTCTCTGTGACTGAGTTGACCGAACAAATGTTGGAACGTTCTGGTTATCTTGATGCTTTAAAAAAAGAACGAACGCTAGAAGCTGAAGCACGGTTGGAGAACATTGAAGAATTTCTGACAGTGACTAGGCAGTTTGATCGAACCGATAGCCAAGAGAAGGATTTGTTGTCTTTTCTAACGGATTTGGCTCTTGTCTCTGATTTAGATACGTTAGAGACAGAAGATGCAGGCGAAGTGACGTTGATGACGCTTCATGCAGCCAAAGGATTGGAATTTTCGGTTGTCTTCTTGATTGGCATGGAAGAAGGACTGTTTCCACTTTCACGTGCCTTATTAGAAGAAGATGAACTAGAAGAAGAAAGACGATTGGCCTATGTAGGCATTACCCGTGCCGAGCAAAAATTATTTTTAACAAATGCGTATTCACGATTCTTTTATGGGAAGACTCAAGCCAACCGCCCGTCTCGTTTCTTAGATGAGCTGACCCCAGAAGTCGTGGAACAAGTAGACGGACAACAAGCTCGCTCCTTTGGCTCCCCTTCTACATTTTGGTCTAGGCAACAAAAAGGGACAACAGGGCGTGCCCAAAGTACAGTGTATACACCGACTGGTGCAGTCGGTGCAGAAAAAGAGCAATGGGTAGCTGGCGACAAAGCCAAGCATAAAACATGGGGAGTGGGGACGGTTGTAAAAGTTACCGGGCAAGCCGAAACGCTCCAAATAGACATTGCCTTTCCAGGAGTAGGGATTAAAAGACTCCTAGCGGCCTTTGCTCCGATCGAAAAGCAGGAATAAAAGGAGTGAACAAAAAATGGGAACGGACATTTTTTTTGACGAAGCAAGAAAGCGAGTCGTAGAATTAAGAGATCGTTTAGACCGGTATAGTTATGAGTATTATGTCTTGGATGCACCAACCATCGAAGACGTTGTGTATGATCAACTCTATCGTGAACTGGTTCTCTTAGAAGAACGCTTTCCAACCCTCGTGTCCATGGATTCTCCTACGCAACGGGTGGGGGATAGTTTAAAAGATGGGTTTCAAAAAGTAGAGCACACCTTGCCAATGCTGAGTTTAGACAACGCGTTTAGCAAAACAGAATTGGACGAGTTTGATGCTCGAGTGAAACGATTGACCGGTCAACCGTTTCATTATATATGTGAATTAAAAATCGATGGGTTAGCCATTTCGTTGACATACGAAAACGGTCTCCTCGTTCAAGCAGCAACACGAGGAGACGGACGTGTGGGAGAAGACGTGACAACAAATGTGCGCGCCATCAAATCGATTCCTTTGTCACTCAAACAGCCTGTTTCGTTGGTTGTTCGTGGGGAAGTGTATATGCCTAAAGCATCGTTTGTCTCGCTAAACCAAGAACGAGAAGAAAATGGGGAAGCTGTATTCGCCAATCCGCGCAACGCCGCCGCCGGTACGTTGCGAAATCTCGATCCGAAAGTAACAGCCAAACGAAATTTAAGTAGTTTTATCTATACTTTAGCAGAGTTTGGAGATATACAAGCACAGTCACAAAGTGAGGTGTTAGATATATTGGATACGCTGAATTTAAAGACCAATCCCCAACGCCTTACAACGGGTTCGATGGAAGAAGTCTGGGCATTTATTGAAGCGTATCAGGAAAAAAGGTTAGAGTTGCCGTACGAAATTGATGGCATGGTAATCAAAGTGGACGAGTTTCACGTTCAAGAAGAAGTTGGCTATACAATTCGTGCACCGCGTTGGGCAATTGCCTACAAATTTCCGGCGGAAGAAACCCGTTCTGTGATTCGAGACATTGAGTGGTCCGTTGGCCGGACAGGAGTGGTAACACCCACGGCTGTGATGGATCCGGTCCAATTAGCTGGAACGATTGTTCAACGCGCAAGTTTGCACAACGTGGATTTAATCAAACAAAAAGACATTCGTTTATTGGATACGGTCTTTGTGCATAAAGCAGGAGACATTATTCCAGAGGTCACTCGGGTGGATGTGTCCAAACGCCCCTCGACAAGTGAACCTTATGAGATTCCAACTGTGTGTCCGGCTTGTGCGAGCGAATTGGTCCATTTGGAAGAAGAAGTTGCCCTTCGGTGTATGAATCCAACGTGTCCAGCCCAGGCAACTGAAAAGTTGACACACTTTGTGTCTCGCAATGCAATGAATATTGAAGGGCTAGGCGAAAAAATCCTTTTACAATTGTATACCAAAGGACTTGTTTCTAATGCAGCAGATTTATACACGCTAACATTTGAGCAGTTGGTGACACTGGATAAAATCAAAGAAAAATCAGCCAACAATTTGTTACGAGCTATTGCAGCAAGCAAGACACAGTCTCTTGAACGTTTGGTGTTTGGATTAGGGATTCGGCATGTCGGCATCAAAGCCGCACGTGTGTTAGCCGAGCGCTTTGAGACGATGGATCAGTTGCAAAATGCGACCGAAGCCGAGATGGTTGAGGTAGAAGGCATTGGGAACGTGATTGCCAATAGTTTGCGCAACTACTTCCAACTGCCTGAAACACACCAACTCATTGAGCGATTGGAAGCAGCTGGAGTCAACATGACCTACACCGGTTTCAAACAAGCAGAATTAGCAGAAGTCGAATCTGTTTTTCGTGGAAAAACGGTTGTGTTAACTGGAAAGTTGCATCGGTTTACGCGTGCAGACATGAAAGAACACATTGAAGCGCGAGGCGGACATGTGACAGGCAGTGTATCCAAAAAGACAGATCTCTTGATTGCTGGAGAAGACGCTGGCAGCAAATTGACACGTGCACAGGAACTAGGTGTTGAAGTTTGGGATGAAGCACAAACTTTGGCGGTATTGGAAAGTGAGGATCTGCAGACATGAAAAGAAAATGGGCGATACTCTTCTTGAGTGCCAGTTTGTTGTTAACCGCATGTCAACAACAAGAGACAGAGTCTCCCACAGGAGAGACTGTCTCCACGTCAGAAGGAGAAGGTGGACAATTGTCCACTGTAGACGTAGTGACGACGACTGAAAATCAATTGGGCCAAAACTATTACCGTCCTCTATTGGTTGAAGGAAGATATTTGCCAAGTGAGTCAAGAGGCATTACTCTTCGATTGAATTCAGATGTAAACTTAAAAGCGTTTGAGTTAGGGTTGATGTCTTTATCCACAGATGTGTTTCCAACTGCGGATTATTTGTTTCAAGAAGGACAAGTGATTCCAGAAGACTCTGTGCGTTCGTGGTTACGCCGAGAAGATCCAGAAAACAATCCAGAAGGGTTGAACCCGGTGGACAATCAAGAAACAGACCCTTCTGAACGCAACCCGATTTATCTCCAATCCTTGTTGGAGCAAAATTATTATGTGGAAACCGATTCAGGTCCTCAATTAGCAGGCATTAGCCTTGGCTTAGCGATGAACCAAGTAGATTATTACAGAAAAGAACAATTTGGGGCAGAATTTGAAACAAAAATTTCACGAGAAGAGCTCTTGAAACAAGGACAAGAGATGGGGAATGAACTCGTCCGCCGCATTCGTGCTTTAGATGGAATGGATGATATTCCCATCGTAGTGGGGATCTTTGAACAAGCTACTCGCGATCATTTTGGTGGAGGTGTGTTCATCTCACAAGGCACCAGCAAAGACGGAGCGTCTACTGTCAAAGACTGGAAATCCGTGAACGAACGCAAAGAAGTCTTCCCGCTGACTGGAAATGATACGAGTGAAGGCAATAGTTTTAAAAATTTTAAATCAGAAGTAGAAACGTTTTTTCCAAACTTAAGTGGAGTGACTGGAGTTGCATTGTACCGTGAAGACATGATTGTGAGTTTAGATGTGTCCATTGTGACGCAGTTTTATGGAACCGGTGAAATCATTGCCTTTACACAAGTGGTTCAAGATGCGGCGACCAAGTATTTGCCGCCTAATTTAGAAACAGAAATCACCATTGATTCTATTGAAGGACCAGAGTCGTTTCTCTATCGAGAAACAGGCGAAAGCACATTTAAAGCATATGTCTTTAAAAAATAAATAAAAACAAAGGAGTTGGGTAAACATGGATGTGACAGAAGAAACGATTAAACACATTGCTTCCTTAGCAAAACTAAAGTTTACAGACAATGAAAAAGAGGTTTTCGCGGAACAATTGGATACCATTATCGAGATGGTGGAAACCTTAGACATGTTGGATACAACAGACGTCCCGGGAACATACCACGGAATTGCCCTGGAGAATATTTACCGAGCAGACAAAGCAGTAGACAGCGACAAGCGAGCCGCATTGTTAGACAATGCTCCTTCGGTCAAAGATGGACTGATTGAAGTACCGGCTATGATTGCCAATGGGGAGGAAGACGCATGACAGATATGATTGATTACACAGCGTATACAATAGAAGAACTACACGAAAAATTAGTGTCAAAAGAAGTGACTGCTGAGCAATTGATTTTAAGCACATACGAGCGTATTGCCGAAACAGATCCACAGCTGCAAGCCTTTTTGACGCTAACAAAAGAAGAAGCCGTCGCAAAAGCCAAAGCACTAGATGAAACCGGCATTGACCCCACCAACTTACTTGCTGGTATTCCAATAGCCATCAAAGACAACATCATAACCAAAGGTGTGCGCACTACAGCTGCCAGCAAGATGTTGGAACACTTTGTTCCTGTGTATAACGCAACAGTCATGGATAAAGTAGAAGAGCACGACATGATTCAAGTTGGAAAAGTAAACATGGACGAATTTGCAATGGGTGGAAGTACGGAAAATTCAGCGTTTCAAGTTACGCGCAATCCATGGAATTTTGACAAGGTACCAGGTGGTTCTTCGGGTGGTTCTGCTGCCGCAGTCGCATCTGGGCAAGTTCCTGTGTCTCTTGGGAGTGATACAGGAGGATCCATTCGTCAACCAGCTGCCTTTACGGGAATTGTCGGCATGAAGCCTACATATGGGCGTGTATCTCGAAACGGATTGATTGCTTTTGCGTCTAGCCTAGACCAAATTGGTCCATTGACACGCACAGTCAAAGACAATGCACTTGTATTGACTGCCATTAGCGGGCACGACCCAAAAGACTCTACGAGTTATGCAGGTGAGCCAGAAGATTTCACACGTGACTTAGACAAAGGCGTGAAAGGCATGCGCATCGGGGTGCCAAAAGAATACTTACAAGAAAACGGCATTGACCCAGATATTGTCGCCTCGATTCGTGAAGCCATTGAGACATTCAAAAGCTTAGGTGCGATTGTTGAAGAGGTGACCCTGCCGCATTCCGAGTACGGGGTAGCTGCTTACTACATTTTGTCTTCCGCAGAAGCATCCAGTAACTTACAGCGGTATGATGGCATTCGTTATGGATTCCGTGCTGAAGGAGTTAAAAACTTAGAAGAGCTGTACGTCAAGACACGTACAGAAGCATTTGGTGCAGAAGTTAAACGAAGAATTCTACTTGGAACATATTCGCTTAGTTCTGGTTCTTATGACGCACACTTTAAAAAAGCTGCACAAGCACGGACCATGATTCACCGTGACTTTGCACATGTGTTTTCAGAGTATGACTTGATTTTAGGACCTACAACCACCACCACCGCGTACAACTTAGGTGGAAAAATTGAAAACCCTCTGTCCATGTACTTAGCCGACGTATTGACTGTTCCTGTGAACTTAGCGGGTGTTCCAGCCATTTCTATTCCATGTGGCTTTTCAAAAGGCTTGCCAATAGGGATGCAGCTTATCGGCAAACACTTTGATGAAAAAACGGTGTACCGTGCAGCCTATACATTTGAACAACACACACAATTCCACAAAAGAAAACCATCGCTATCAGGAGGAGAACACGTATGAACTTTGAAACCATTATTGGACTAGAAGTCCACGTCGAGTTAAAAACGGCCTCAAAAATCTTTTCTTCTTCTGCTGCTCAATTTGGATCAGAACCAAACAGCAACACAAACGAAGTAGATTGGGCTTATCCAGGAACGTTGCCTGTATTGAACAAACAAGCCGTTGAATTTGGCATGAAAGCAGCCTTAGCGCTAAATTGTGACATTCACAGATCCAATAGTTTTGACCGCAAACATTATTTTTACCCCGACAATCCAAAAGCCTACCAAATTTCGCAAGACGAATGGCCAATTGGACATGATGGCTGGGTAGAAATTGAAGTAGACGGAGTAAAGAAAAAAATTGGGATTGAACGTATTCACTTAGAAGAAGACGCAGGGAAAAACACCCACGGCGAAGCAGGGTATTCGTATGTGGATTTAAACCGTCAAGGATCTGCCTTAGTAGAAATTGTGACGGAAGCGGATATCCGTTCTCCAGAAGAAGCGTATGCATTTTTAGAAGTCCTCAAGCAAATCCTTCAATACACAGGAGTTTCAGATGTGAAAATGGAAGAAGGGTCTATGCGCTGTGATGCCAACGTGTCGCTGCGACCGTTTGGACAAGAAGCGTTTGGAACGAAGACCGAAATTAAAAACTTAAACTCCTTTAACTTTGTGAGACGAGGCATTGCTTTTGAACAAGCGCGTCAAGAAAAACTTTTGATTCGTGGCGGAGCCATTGAACAACAAACACGCCGCTACGACGAAACAACCGGTGAAACTGTGTTGATGCGTGTCAAAGGCGAAGCAAGTGACTACCGATTGTTTCCTGAACCGGACTTGCCTCCTTTATCTATTTCAGAGGAGTGGATAGAAGAAGTAAAAGCCACTCTTCCAGAAATGCCAAAAGAACGTCAAACACGCTATACAACAGAACTTGGTTTGCCAGAATCAGATGCTGTTATGTTGACAGCGACAAAAGAGTTTTCAGATTTCTTTGAAGACACAATTCAACAAGGTGCAGATCCAAAATTGTCTTCCAACTGGTTGATGGGAGATGTTACTGCCTATTTGAAGAGCGAACAAAAAGAGTTGTCTGAAACAGGTCTCACACCAGATAATTTGTCTCAAATGATCCACTTGATTGAAGATGGCACAATTAGTTCAAAAATTGCAAAGAAAGTCTTTAAAGAACTGGCTGCAAAAGGCGGAGACGCCAAGCAGTTGGTAGACGAAAAAGGATGGGCCCAATTAAGTGATCCAGCTGTATTGCTTCCTATTATCACGGACATTTTGGATAAAAATGAGCAGTCCGTGGAGGACTACAAGAACGGAAAAGATCGTGCACTTGGCTTCCTCGTTGGAAATATTATGAAACAAACACGCGGACAAGGAAATCCAAAAGTTATCAATCAATTGTTGTTAGAAGAATTGAACAAACGATAATCATTCGTCAACAAGAAAGAGCCTATAGGTTGGAACGGCGTTTCTTGTTTCTTCTATCTTCTTAGTGTGTCAAAAGAAGACCAATTGAATCAGCGGAGGGAACACGATGCGAAAGAGAGCACGAATTATCTACAACCCTGTGTCAGGACGCGAACTCGTCAAACGGCACTTAGTGGATATCCTAGCAGTTTATGAACAAGCCGGGTACGAAACAAGTGCCTTTGCGACAACACCAGAGCCCCTGTCGGCTGAAAACGAAGCACGAAGAGCGGCCCTTTCAGGTGTAGACTTAATTGTAGCAGCTGGGGGAGATGGCACGATTTATGAAGTGGTCAATGGCATTGCGGGATTAGAAAAAAGACCGAAGATGGCAATCATTCCAGGTGGGACAACCAATGACTATGCACGTGCTTTGCACATTCCACGGGAAAACTTAGTCAGTGCTGCAGAAGTGATTTACGCAAACCAATCGGTTCATATGGACATCGGCAAGCTCACAACTGCCGATCATGAACGTTTTTTTGTGAATATTGGCGCGGCAGGGTATTTGACAGAATTGACATACGAAGTTCCGGCTAACATGAAGTCGTTGTTTGGGAGTTTGGCTTATTTTGTCAAAGGAGCTGAAATGCTGCCAAGACTTGGGACGGTCCCAATGGAAATCACCTATGATGGAGGAAGCTACAACGGAGAAGCCTCCATGTTCTTTGTTGCGTTGACAAATTCTGTTGCTGGGTTCGAAGAAGTAGCTCCTGATAAACGCATGGGGGATGGCAACTTTACGTTAATTGTTGTCAAAACAGCCAACTTGATTGATATTTTTAGATTGATTACCTTAATGATGAACAATGGCAAACACATAGACAATCCCAATATTCTATATACAAAAACCAATCGCATTGAAGCACGTACGGCTGATCAATCCCGGTTGATGGTAAACATCGATGGGGAATATGGGGGCGATGCGCCTGCAACGTTTGTGAATCTCCGGCAACACATTGAAATGATTGCGGACGTAGATAGCATGTTAAGAGGCGTTGATCCAGAAAACATTGAGATTATGCAAAAAGAAGAAGCCTTTATCAAAGAAGTCAAAGCCTTTGAAGAAGACCAACAAAAAGAGTAACAAAATCAACCAACAGACACGTTGACATGCTCATGTGTGAGTGGGTAAAGTGGACACAAAAAAGGGGAAAAATAATGGGAAAATCAGATTTCCAAATACCAGTAAAGAAAAACGAATACATTGAAGCAACAGCCGAGGATTTGACACACCAAGGAGCAGGTGTCTGTAAAGTAGACAACTATCCACTCTTTGTAGAAGGCTTGCTTCCGGGAGAAAAAGCCAAAATCAAAGTCATCAAAGTCGGCAAAACATTTGGATTTGGTCGCTTGATTAGCATTTTGACCGAAAGCCCAGAACGTGTAGAAGTGGTGGAGAAATCATATACACAAGTAGGGATTATGCCGTTGCAACACTTGTCCTATACAGGTCAATTGGCCTTTAAACAACAACAAGTCAAAAACGTGTTTGAGCGCATTGCGCATATGCCTGACGTTGTGGTTGAAGAGACCATCGGCATGGACCATCCGTATGAATACAGAAACAAAGCACAAGTGCCTGTCCGTACAATCCGTGGGCAACTGGAAACAGGGTTCTTCCGCAAAAATACGCACCAATTGATTCCCTTGGAAGACTTTCAAATTCAAGACCCTGAAATCGACAAAGCACTCATTGTGGTTCGTGACTTGTTGAGAAAGTACAACATCCATGCATACGATGAAGAGACTCACAAAGGGGTAGTCCGTCATATTGTGGTCCGTCGCGGACACTACACGGGAGAATTGATGATTGTTTTGGTGACACGTGTAGACAATTTGTTGTATGCAGATGAAATTGTGGCAGAAATTTTGGAAAAATTACCCGAAACCGTCAGCATCATCCAAAACACCAATAGTTTGAAAACCAATGTCATCCTTGGCCGAAAAGTCAAAGTTTTGTATGGGAAAGATGCCTACACAGACAAATTGATGGGCTTAACGTTTGAAATTTCCCACCAATCATTCTATCAAGTAAACCCTACACAAGCGGAAGTTTTGTACGCAAAAGCACTAGAGTTTGCGGACTTGACAGGAACTGAAACGGTTATTGATGCGTACTGTGGAATTGGAACATTGACACTTGTCTTAGCTCAAAAAGCCAAACAAGTACATGGCATTGAAATCATTGCTCCAGCGATTGAAAATGCACGCAAAAACGCTAAACTAAACAAAATCGACAATGTATCTTTTGATATTGGTTCAGCAGATGACGTCATGAAACAGTGGATCGAACACGGTCAACGTGCGGACGTCATCGTGGTAGACCCACCCCGTAAAGGACTAGATGAAGACTTCATTGAAGCCGCCATTTCTATGAACCCATCTAAACTTGTGTATGTCAGTTGTAACCCATCTACCCTTGCCCGCGACGCAGCATTATTTGCAGAAGGCGGCTACGAAGTGAAAAAGGTTCAACCGATTGATTTGTTCCCACAAACGATTCACGTTGAGACGGTAGTATTGATGTCAAGGGTAGATAAGTAAGAGTGTAATAAGA
>CAYZZA010000008.1:0-31559 GCA_964482685.1 uncultured Carnobacteriaceae bacterium | reverse complement strand
TACTCGGGTACCAAACGCCACATGAAGCATTTGTAAAAGCATTCAATCAGGAACCAATCACGGTCTAAGGTCAGATAAAATAAAGCAATGAATCATACTGAGTAACAATTACTTCAAGTGGCTAACTTAAACTTGAAATTCACGTTTCTGTTCTCCATTTAATATACATACACTTAAATATAAAATTGCTCTTACTCAGCCAACTATTTTATTTGGTAAGAGAGTATAAAAAAAGAGCACTACACTTCCTGTGCTCACTATCTCATCTAAAAGAAACTCTGGCAATGAATAGAACTGTCGTTACTTCATTATACCGTGCTTAAACGTGTAAATAGCTGCCTGTGTTCGATCGCTCACGTCTAACTTCATGAGAATGTTGGATACGTGTGTTTTTACTGTTTTTAGAGTTATAAACAATTCGTCTGCTATCTCTTTATTGGAATACCCCTTGGAAATGAGCATCAAAACTTCTCGTTCCCGTGCGGTTAACTCTTCATACAAAAGAGGTGTTTTGGACTCTTTCTGAGTACTGATTTTTTCTTGGATTTCTTCCTCTACTACTTTTTCACCTGCATACACAGTCCGAATCGCATCAGCAATTGTGCTGGCTGTAGAAGTTTTTAATAAATAGCCAGATGCACCTGCTTCCATAGCTGGAAACACTTTTTCATCATCTAAAAAACTTGTCAAAATAATAATCTTGGCTGTTGGCCATTCGGATAAAATCAGTTGAGTAGATTCAATTCCATCCATATGATCCATCACAAGATCCATCAAAATGACATCAGGTCGTAACGCTAGTGCTTGCTCATACCCTCCTTGCCCATTGCTAGCCTCTCCTATTACTTCTATGTCGTCTTGCAAGGAAAAGTAAGCTGACAAGCCTAATCGAACCATTTCATGGTCATCCACTAACAAAAGCTGAATCATTTGCTGTCCCTCCTTTTGTAACTGGTATTTTTATTTCTACACGTGTCCCCTTTTCTGGAAACGAAAGAATGTGAACGACGCCTCCCATGGATAAGATACGCTCTCTAATATTCCGAAGCCCATAATTTCCTGGTTTTTTTATAGAAGTATCAAAACCGATTCCATCATCAATAATCTTCACCAAAATAAATTCCTGGTTTTTAGTTACATACACTTCCACGTGTTCAGCTTTAGCATGTCGAAGTGTATTCGATAAAACTTCTTGTATAATTCGGAATAGGTGATCTTCAATAGTAGAATTTAAATACAAATCTTGGACATTCCATGTTAATTGAATAGTTGTTTTGGTTTTTAACTCCTCTAACAAAAGTTCAATTCCTTGTTTTAATGTTTTTCCTTCTAGTTTAATTGGACGTAAGTGTAGCAAAAGAGCCCTCATTTCAGATTGGGCTTCATTAATAATTTTTTCAATCAATCCTAACTGTTTCGTTACTGCTTCATCCATTTTCAAGTTTAAAACGTGTTGATTGATCGCTGAAAGCATCATCATAGCCGCAAACAATTGCTGGCTGACAGAGTCGTGTAATTCGCGTGCAATGCGGTGTCGTTCTTCCTCCACAATCTGTTCACGAGCCTCTAAAGACATGCCATTATCTTTTTCAAAAGTTCCGAGTGCTTCTTTGGATAGATCAACCAATGATTCACGGATAGCCAAAATCAATCGCCTGATTTCTCTATATTCTATGGACACCAATTCATTTTCTTGTTTCAGCGGAACAAACAATTTTTCAGCATATTGCCCTTTAGCTAGATAATTTAAATATTCTTCAAGTGTAGACAATTCACCGTTTTGAGTATACAGAACCCAAAAAGAATAAAACAAGCCAATACCCACAGAGAATGAAAAAAAGTAAAGCAACAATGAAATGGAGTACAATTCAGCGGAGAATACATGAGCTATCCACTCTCCTCCAAAATAAGCACCTGTCGTCATTACAAAAACACTTGTAAGCAACACAAATGAAATAGAAAAAGAAATAAAAAACAAAAAGATTCCTTTACGCTTCATAAAGACACCACTTCCAAATCTCCGATTAAAACGCTCACAATAATATGCAATTTTCGTGGTTTGTTTGCATATTCTTTTTCAATATATTTTAGCTGTTCATTTTTTAATCGGAGGGTCTCTTCTTCAGATATAAAAAGTCCGTGGAGTGAAGTGTAATTCACGGTGATGCCCACCTCATTGGGAACAAGAATTTTGGTTTTTCCAAATCCTTTTCGAATAATGACTACATTTTCTTTTTGTGGGAGCAATGTGTTTCCTAAATCAATCACCGTCTCTCCCATACATTTAATGTAGTTCATGTCTTCCCATTCAAATTCTGTTGAGCCTAAGTGATCTCGCCCAATCCATTTTGTTTTTTTCAATAAAGAGCTTTTTCTAGATGAATCTAAGCTATCAACAGAAAAAAAGGTTTTCTGTTTCCACGGTACTTGTCCAGTTGAGTTTTTTGCAAACAACTTATTTCCTTTAAACAAAACAAAAAAGACATATACACTTGCTACAAGGAGCATCGCCCAAGCGGCTTGGGTTGACAAGAGCGAAAACACAATTAAGAAAATCCCAAATTGTTGTTGTGTAGAGATCGTTTTTTTTGAAGAAGGCTTCTTCCTAGACAAAAGAAAGAAGCCAAGAAACAAGAGGACCATTAAAATAAACGTAGTGGTCAGTTGAAACAACAACCATATAAATAACAATAGTTCAAAAACTACAAACAGTTTTGTCCATCGCGACATCTTTTGTATTCCTCCTTCACTTCTTGCTTTCGTCTCTATCAGTATAACCTGTTTAGTTTTTCTTTTCAGTGTCATCTATTGGTTTTCTCTCATTCTTTAGTCTGATTTTTCAAAAAAAAAGAATGAGCATGAAGACCTGTCCACATCACGTGGGCTAAGGATCTTACGCATCATCCAGTTTAAAACCAACCTGTTGTGTCCAAGAGACACATCAAGAGATTTTTATAATTTTAACACTCATTTCACCAGCGGGGGTATCAATTTGGACGGTATCTCCAACTTTATACCCCATCAACGCTTTAGCAATAGGAGATTCATTGGAAATCTTGCCACTTAATGGATCGGCTTCTGCTTTTCCAACAATCGTGTATTCTTCTTCTTCCCCTTCAGGCAACTCGACAAAAACAACTGTTCGCCCAATGGCTACTTCACCAACAGCTACGTTTGAATTGTCGATAATTTCTGAATTGCGAAGCATTTGTTCTAGAGTTGAAATACGTCCTTCCACAAAGGCTTGCTCGTCTTTTGCAGACTCGTACTCTGAGTTTTCAGATAAGTCTCCAAATTCACGTGCTATTTTTATACGCTCTACAACTTCTTTTCGTTTAACAAGTTTTAATTCTTCCAATTCACTTTCAAGCTTTTGCTTTCCTTCAAGTGTCATTGGATACACTTTTTGATTCATCATTTTTTCCACCTCATTGATCTTTATACGAACTATAGACTACTCATAACTTTAAAACTCATAATTAGACTGCCCAAACAAGATACCATGATACACAATGATTGTAAAGTTTTTCCATTCTCGCATGTAAGGCATTCTTTTATTCAAGCACCGAACGGGATAAACCAGTTAAACTGTCCGTTTTTCTAACACAGTCTTTATCTTTGTTGCTAATAAATCAATCGCTACTTGGTTTTTTCCACCTTCTGGTACAATGATATCTGCATATCGTTTGGTAGGCTCGATAAACTGGTTATGCATGGGTTTCACAACCGTTAAATATTGCTCAATTACACTATCCAGAGTACGGCCTCTTTCTTCTATGTCCCGTTTGATACGTCTAATAATACGGATATCGTCGTCTGTATCCACATATACTTTGATGTCCATCAATTCTCTCAAGCGTGGATCTTCTAAGATTAGAATGCCTTCTAAGATAATAACCGCACGTGGCTCTTGACGAACAACTTCTGTACTTCGTGTATGTTTTGCATAATCATATATCGGTTTTTCTATCGGTTGATAGGCCAATAACTGATTGAGATGCTCAATTAGAAAATCTGTGTCGAAAGCAAATGGGTGGTCATAGTTTGTTTTCAAGCGTTCTT
This sequence comes from uncultured Carnobacteriaceae bacterium, assembly GCA_964482685.1. Taxonomy (GTDB): domain Bacteria; phylum Bacillota; class Bacilli; order Lactobacillales; family Carnobacteriaceae_A; genus CAYZZA01. The sequence goes on along the minus strand of CAYZZA010000008.1, from coordinate 27,497 downwards.
CAAACGGAAGATGGCTTTGGTCTTTGTAATAAGAATCTTGTTCAATCATCAAAATAGAATGCCCTGAAAAATGATTGTAAATAGAACTACTCACACTCGTTTTTCCGCTACCTGAACCACCGGTTACACCAATCACGACTGGTTTTAAGATTTCACTCATTTCATTTACTCCTTTTCAATAAGAAACTAGCCAGGAATAGTCCTAGCTAGTCTTTTTGTTTCTGTTTATTGTTCATCCAGATAGCGTGCTTTATATTCTAGATGTTGACTATAAGTTTTCGAAAAATACACTTTTTTTGTTTTTAAATCTGCCAAAAAATAGAAGTAGTCTGTGTCTGCTGGGTTTAAGGCTGCTTTGATAGCCCCTTCACTTGGATTGTTTACAGGGCCAGGGCCAATCCCTGTATATTTGTAGGTATTGTATGGAGACTCTACTTTCAAGTCTTCGTAGGTGATTCTTTCTTTGTGCTCTTCCAATGCGTAAGTCACACTCACGTCTGTTTGCAAAGGCATTCCCACTTCTAGACGATTATAAAAAACATCCGCAATTTGTTGTCTATCTTCAAATTCGATTCCTTCTCGTTCAATAAAGGAAGCCATCGTGAGCACTTCATGTGGCGTTCTTTCTTCTGTTTCAAGTTGTTCATAATAATTTTTTAATACCTGGTCTGTTTTTGAGAGCATCGCAGTTAACAATGTGTCCAAAGACGTCTCATCGTGGTACTCATAAGTTGCTGGAAATAGATACCCTTCCAGCACATGATACGTGCCCTCGCTTTCTGTTGCACTTTTTAAGAGTCGTGGAAATTGTTCCGCTGATGCGGCAATAAAGGCTGGGTCATCTAAACGTGCTATGACCTCTTCTTTTGAAAAAGACGTATATGTGTCTATAATCGCCGAAATCTGTGAGAGTGTGAGCCCTTCTGGTACTGGAATACTTTCAATGGATGCTCGTGCAATCGGTCTGCCACCTTTTTTCAATTGAGCAATAATCTCTTTTGGTGCCATTGATGGAGAAAAATCGTAGTATCCGGCTTGGAAACCTTGCTCATTGTTCAATTTAATATATAAATTAAAGATTGAGGCATTCTTGATAATCTCTTCTTGTTCTAATATTTGGGCAATATCTGAACGTGACGAACCCATTGGAATATTTATTTCCACAGATTGAGTTTCATCAGGATTGAGAGGTTCCAAAGAGGAGGTATAAAATCGATATCCAGTCACGCCCAAGACAATCAGCAAAAGAAACAACGTTGTCATAATCCAAAAAACAATTTTATTGATGTTGCGTTTGTTATCCTGTGTTCCATCCATTCGTAGTCATCCTTTATACTCTACACAAAATGAATCAGAGCGTATTTTATTCAGTTCCTGTTCTAGTATACACAATAAAAAGAGGATTGAAAACAAAAAAAGTAGGCATGACATTTAGTCAGCCTACTTTAGAATGACTCCATCTTTTACTCTTCTTCTACAAAAGTATTTAAGACTTCATCAATCATGTCCCATTCTTCTTCAGACTCAATTGCGTTTAAGGCACCTTCTAGGCCGCCTTCAGATTCAACGTATGAAAAAGCTTGAATCTCGACTTCTTCATCATCACCTGATCCTGCTGGATAAAGCAAGACGTATGATTTATTAAAATCTTCAGAATCAAAAGTCAGCAATATTTCGTACAATGACTCATTGCCTTCTTCGTCAATAATCGTTAACTGTTCATGCTCGTGGTCGTGGTCGTGGTTGTGTTCTTCTGTCATGTATATACATCCTCTCTATTGTCTACCCATTTTTTAGCGATTTTGTGGCTGAGTATCGAGATAACTTTGTAAAATCATCACTGCAGCTAGTTTATCAATTACTTTCTTTCTTTTCGAGCGAGACGCATTGCCTTCTTCAATCAGCATCCGTTCTGCTTGAACAGTGGTCAGTCTTTCATCTTGCATAATAATGGGTAGGCCAAATGTGTCTACCATCAATTCTGAAAAAAAGAGAGAAGATTCTGCCCGTGGTCCGATTGTTCCATTCATATTTTTAGGAAGACCAATGACAATTTTTTCAACATTGTACTCCTCTATTAGTTCTCTGAGACGTGTTAGACCATACTCTTCTTTGGCTTCTTTAATTTGAATTGTTTCAATACCTTGTGCTGTCCATCCAAAAGGGTCACTAATCGCAACACCGATTGTTCTAGAGCCTACATCTAAACCCATAATTCTCATAAATTGTTTGTACCAGCATCTTTCAAGTAGTGTTGAACAAGTTCTTCAAGAATCAAATCTCGTTCATGCCGTTTAATGATGTTTCGTGCATCATTGTGGCGTGGTATAAATGCCGGATCTCCTGACAGCAAGTAGCCAACAATTTGATTGATGGGGCTATATCCTTTTTCTTCTAGTGCTTTATATACGTGAACAAGCGTTTCAGCTACATCTTTATCATTGCTTTTGTCAACATTAAATCGCATCGTATGATCAAGTGAACTCATGCCTAATCCCCCATTTTCATTGTACTTTTCTCCTTCATTGTACAAGAAATACTAGCAAACTACAATCTTAAAAGGGCTAGACTCCTAGAGTCCTTGATTTTGAATCCACTATTTTTTCTTTGTTTCTTATTTTTAAGAATGCGTACGGATCCATCCTTCTACTTGTTCCAATGCTTCAGGAAGTCCTTCAGGTTTTTTTCCACCCGCTTGGGCCATATCTGGTCGTCCGCCTCCGCCTCCGCCTACAAAAGGGGCAATAGTCTTAATCAATTCGCCAGCTTTGAAGCCTTGTTTGACTGCTTCAGGAGTTGCTGCAGCAAGAAGATTGACTTTGCCTTCGTTTCTTAAACCGAGTACTAAAATATCTGAATACTCTTTTTGTTTCCATTCGTCTGCTAATTGTCGCAATTGATTCATGTTTTGAACATTGATTTCAGACGCAATTACACGCATGCCCTCTACAGTTTTTACTTTTTTAAATACTTCCTCAGCTAGAGAGTGAGACAACTTGGATTGCAATGCATCTACTTCTTTTTGTGTCTCTTTTACTTGTTCTAACAGGTGCATCACCTTTGCGGGAACATCTTGTGTTGTTTGTGCTTTGATCAAATCTGCTGTTTTCAGAAGAACCTGTTCTTGTTCTTGAGTATAAACAAATGCTTCTTTACTTGTTTTCGCTACGATTCGGCGAATTCCTGCACCAATTCCAGATTCGGAGACAAGTTTAAACAACCCTATCTCACTCGTGTTGGATACATGCGTTCCCCCACACAATTCTTTCGAATACTCACCAATGGTCACAATCCGCACATGTTCGCCGTATTTCTCTCCAAATAGAGCCATTGCTCCGGTTTTTTTAGCCTCTTCTAGACTTGTAACAACCGTATCAACCGGAAGGGAATCCCAGATTTTTTGATTGACTTTTTGTTCCATGTGCATAAGTTCTTCTTTTGTCACTTGTTCGAAGTGAGTAAAGTCAAATCTCAACAAATCTTTGCTTACTAAAGAACCTGCCTGGTTGACATGTTCGCCTAAAACATCTTTCAAAGCCTGGTGAAGCAAATGCGTGGCGGTATGGTTCCGTTTAATAAATTCGCGTTCTTTGTCTTCTACTTGCAGTGTATAGGTATGATTTTTATAGATAGGACGTCGTACGTCCAACTGATGAAGGGGTTGACCAGCTGGGGCTGATTGAACATCCGTCACACGTGCGACAAGTGTTCCCTCACTGTCGATTAACACTCCTGTGTCGGCTACTTGCCCTCCTTTTTCAGCATAGAAAGGCGTTTGATCAAACACTACGCGGACATGGCTACCCGCTTCTGCTTGTTCTCCAATAATCGAAACCAACGTTCCTTTTGTGGCTGTCTCATCATAACCCGTAAAGACTGTTTCCTCTTTCAAGTCAAACAACAGCTCATTTTGAACAGACATGGATTGTTCATCGGAACGCGCCGAACGTGCGCGCTGTCTTTGCGCTTCCATTTCCTCTTCGTAACGTGCCGCATCAATCGTAAATCCGGCTTCTTCGGCATATTCTTCCGTCAATTCGTATGGGAAGCCGTACGTATCATATAATTTAAAGACTTGTTTTCCATCTAATTCCGTTATATTGGCCTCTTTGGCTGTAACGATTAAAGTGTTCAGCAAAGATAACCCCTCATTGATTGTTTCATGGAACCGTTGCTCTTCTTTTTCAATAATTTGCGTAACAAAGTCTGCTTTTTCAGACAACTCAGGGTAATAATCATGCATCACATCGGCCACTGTTGCCACGAGATGAGACAGAAAAGCTTTTTCAACCCCTAATTTTCGTCCATGCATCACAGAACGACGAATCAAACGGCGAATGACGTATCCACGTCCCTCGTTAGATGGCAGTGCCCCATCTCCGATGGCAAACGAAACTGCCCGAATGTGATCAGCAATCACTTTGAAAGACACGTCCAGAGCTTGGTCTTGTCCGTAGTCATGTCCACTTAACTGTTCTACTTTTTCAATGATTGGTTTAAACAAATCTGTTTCAAAGTTTGTTGGCGTGTCTTGAATCACGGATGCCAAACGTTCTAGACCCATACCTGTATCGATGTTCTTGTGTGGCAAAGGTTCATACGTGTCGTCTGGCTTGTGGTTAAATTCCGAAAACACAATGTTCCAAATTTCTAACCACTGTTCGTTTTCACCACCTGGGTAATTTTCAGGATCTCCTGGCTCTAATTCATTATATGCTACACCGCGGTCATAAAAGATTTCACTGTTAGGACCACTTGGACCTGCCCCGATATCCCAGAAGTTGCCTTCTTCTTCAATAATACGATCGTCGGTCAAGCCGATTTTTTCTTTCCAGATTTGTTTTGCTTCTGTGTCTTCTGGATACACGGTAACGTATAATTTATCTGGATCCATGCCTAACCATTGAGGACTTGTTAAAAATTCCCACGCCCACACAATGGCCTCTTCTTTAAAATAATCCCCAATCGAAAAGTTTCCTAACATTTCAAACATCGTATGATGACGAGCAGTTCGTCCAACATTTTCAATGTCGTTGGTTCGGATACTTTTTTGTGAATTAACAATTCGTGGATTTTGCGGCACAATACTTCCATCAAAATATTTTTTTAGTGTGGCTACTCCCGAGTTGATCCAAAGCAAAGTTGGGTCATCAATGGGCACTAGCGGTGCACTTTTTTCGACTGAATGTCCTTTTTCTACAAAAAAATCTAAAAATAATTGTCTAATTTCTGAGCTACTTCTTTTTTTCATGTTTTCCATTCCTCTCATTAAAAAATAAAAAACCACATAGATTCATTACGAACAAGGACGACGACTCGCGGTACCACCTTGTTTGTAATGAATCCATGTGGACCTCATTACCTCTTTATAGACTTGATAACGGAAGCACCGTCAACATTTCTGCTGAAATAAAAAAGGGAGCGGCGCACACGACTTCAACAAGTTTCTCTTTCACCAATGGAAACCTTCTCTGTGGATGAAACAATCGTGCAGCATGGCCTTTTTGTGTTACCTAAAGTATAGATAGACTTGATTTGAGTGTCAATACCTATCTTTTAATTCTTCTTTTACTTGACTTGTTGGAAGACCAAATTCTTTTTGAAGTGTAAAGCCTCTTCCAAGTACTTCACTGGCTGGCATAGCAATGACAAAGGCACCAGGATCTGCGGAGAGAATCGTATCTTTTAAGACTGTAAATTCTCTTTCCGAGACAACACACATCAACATATCAGAATCTTTTCCTCCATACCCCCCTTTTATTCCCAAGTTGGTGACTCCACGATTCAACGTATGTAAAATTTCTCCTTTTATTTCTTCCGGTTGATTTGAAATAATCAAAACATTTTTCACTCGATTCAATCCTACTTGAGCGATATCAACAGTCCGAGACATAATGAAAAGAGAAATCAAAGAAAACAACACTGTATCTGAATCAAAGGTGAAAAAAGCTAATAAAATAACAAATGCATCTACGATTCCACTACTCAATCCAAGTGGGAGATTGCCGTATTCGTGCAAGATTTGTGCCACAATACTCGTTCCACCGGTTGAAGCTTTTGCACGAAAAACAATTCCCACACCTATTCCCGTTAATAAACCGCCAAAGATAGCCGCTAACAATAAATTGTCTGTAGCTGGCTGAATAAATTGAAACAAGCCAACAAAAATAGGCACAAGGAGACTGCCAAGAATGGTTTTATATCCAGCCGCTTTTCCAAGCATTGCAAAGCACAAAACAAGTAGCGGAATGTTGATTGCTAATTGAACAAGAGAGGGGTTCCAGTTAAACCATTCAACAAAGACGGTGCTAATTCCTGATACGCCCCCCGCAGCGATGTTGTTGGGAAGTAAAAATGCTTGAAATGATAACGCGGGAAACATCGACCCTATGACAATGTAAGCAAAATCGATCCATTTTTCTTTGTGTTGTTCTGACCATTCTTTCAATAATGTCCCCTCACTTTTTTATAATAGTGTATACTAGAATGAAAAATACTCTTAATGGATAAGACACATCTTTTGTTAGATTTCTTTTGTTGTTTTATTTGTAGTAGTTTATCCTTTGAATGATTGTGTATCACACGAAATTATATCAATGCTGGGAGGGCCTTATGGAGACCAAAAAATATCTTTACATCATCCTCAATGATACATCAGGTTCAGGTGAGGCAAAAAACATTCGCGCGATCTTACAATCGCTTGAAGCTAGGTTTGATTTCCATGCCATCATCCGACGAACAGAATACGCAAAGCATGCTTTCGTTTTAGCTAGAGAACTAGCCGAAGAAGCCCAGCTATGCCCAGGACAACCTATTTTAGTCGCCATGGGCGGTGACGGCACACTAAGTGAAATTGTAGCCGGTTTAAAGCAAGACTATCTTGATTTGCCTATTGCGTTTGTTCCATACGGATCTGGGAACGATTTTGCGCGTTCTTCTGGGATTCCACTAAAACCATTAAATGCTCTTTTGCGTCTTTTAGTCACTGAAGAAGCTGTTTCCAAAGATGTCTTAGTTTATAGAGACCTCATCCGAAGTCAAACCCATTACGCTGTGAACAGTGTAGGATTTGGTTTAGATGGAACCGTTATTCATCAAAAAAATCAAGACGAAAAACAACCAAAAAACCGCCGGTTCCAATTTAATAAGTTTGCCTATATCGCTACCTTATTTGCAGCCTATAAAAAACAAGACACATTCACTGTTACCTTACGCACAGGAGAAGTAGAAACAACACTGGATCGAGTCATGTTGGCTTTAAGTGTCAACCTTCCCTTTGCAGGAGGTGGGATGAAGTTAGTTCCCGAGGCCACAGCCGACGACGGCATCATTGAGTTTGTCCTTGTAGAAAAAATGACTCTCCTTGAATTGACGAAGCTAGTTATGTATGTATTGGAAGGAAAAGGGAAACACTTATTGCTTCCAAAAATTCATGCCTTCCACTTAGCTGACTATGCGTTTTCACTGTCAACGGACCAATATGGACAAGCAGACGGTGAAGAGTTAGCTGTTGGGCCCCAATCGTATCACTTTTCCACATTCAAGCGTCAATTTTGGATTTAACAATCAGATGTTTGTATCAGTCTTCTTTAAACGAATATGGAGTGAGAGCATCCATCCCAATCATGGGAGAGATCTCTCCTTTTTTTATTTTTTCTTTTGTTAATTGATACACAGGGTATTTATAGTCTTTTTTCTCTTCTTCTACACGAATGTTTTCAATAGCTTTTTCGTGGGATGTTGCAGTCATTTCTTGACTGCTCTCTACAAGCACCTCTTCTTCATCCAAAGAAAGTATAGAACCTAACTCTATTGCTTCTTGTGTATCTAGTAAAGCAAGCATCCGTTCCATTAATTTGGTTTTTCGCTTGGCACTTCCGCTTTCAATACACAGGCGGTAAGCTTCTGGTTCTCCACATAAAATCAATAGTTCACTTGCACGGGTGATTGCTGTGTACAATAAGTCTTTTCGCAACATTCGGCCAAAATAAGATACCAAAGGCAAAATAACGAGTTTAAATTCACTTCCTTGGGCTTTGTGAATCGATACACAATACGCAAGTGTGATTTTCTTCCAATCTTGTCGCTGATATGTGACTTCTTTTTGATCAAATAACAACGTTAACTCATCTGTTTTATTGGGTGATTCTTTTGCATACGTAATCCCTGCTACCTCGCCCATGTCTCCATTAAAGACACCTAGTTCAGTATCATTGACTAATTGAAGTACTTTATCTCCTATTCGGTAAATTTTATCACCAAATACAATTTCTTTTCGTCTCCCTGATGGGTTAGGGTTTAAAAGTTCTTGAAGATGTTTGTTCATAATATCAATACCAGCTGGTCCTCGATACATCGGTGCTAAAATCTGTATATCCTGAGGAGAAAATCCTTTTGCGATTGCTTTTTCAACCACTTGACTAATGACTGGCAAAACGCTTGTACTATCACATTCAAAGAAGGAACGGTCACGTTTGTTTTCAGTCAAACTCGGCGGGTATTCATTTTGTTTGATATGGTGAGCCAATGGGATGATCGTTGACCCATCTTCTTGTCTGTAAATTTCTTTCAGCTCCACAGCGGGGATACGTCCGCTTAGTAAAAAGTCGTGCAACACTTGTCCCGGCCCTACAGAGGGCAATTGGTCACGGTCCCCGACTAAAATAACATGCATCCCATCAGGAATGGATTGAAACAATTTATTTGCTAGCCACGTATCCACCATCGACATTTCATCAACAATCAACAACTTCCCTTTTAACTCTCGTCCATACTCTTCGTTTTCATTCTCATCATTACCTGTTAGCCCTAAAAGCCTGTGAATCGTCGAACTAGGCAATCCTGTTGTCTCGTTCATACGTTTTGCCGCCCGACCTGTTGGAGCGGCTAAAAGAACGGGAAAAGCCTCGTCATTTACATCTAGCTCGTCTAAATTCAACTGATGCATTTCAGAAAACAATTCAACAATGCCTTCAATAACCGTTGTCTTACCCGTTCCGGGGCCTCCTGTTAAAATAAACAAAGGCGATTTGATTGCATATTTAATGGCTTCTTTTTGAGTATCCCCGTATGAAATATTTAATTTTTTCTCCAGTTTGCTTAATTCTTTCTCAAGCTTTTGATCGTCTAGAGCGAGCTCTTTGGAGTAACTGACAATGTTGTCAACGTAGGCCGCCAACTCCATTTCGGAAATGTATAGCGAAGGAACAAAGTAGGCATCTGCTTCTTTAATGATTCGTTTTTCCACAACCATTTCTTCTAAAGCAGTTTCTAATAACTCCGGACGAACAAGGAAAGGACGACTCTTTTCCAACGTTTCTCTACTTTCGGCAAGCAGTTCATTTTCCAATGCGTAAGTGTTTCCGTTGGACATGCATATTTTTTGAAGCGAGAAAAACAGGCTTGCTTTTAAGCGTTCAGCCGCATCTGCTTCAATGCCTAGATTTTCTGCAAAGACATCTGCGCGATTAAAGCCCACATTTTCAATGTCTTCAATCAGCCGATAGGGATTCTCTTTTAAGATTTCCCATGTTTGTTCTTTATAAAAATCCATAATTTTGTAAGCCAATGCCGTTCCAAATCCATTTTTTTGTAAAAAAAACAGCGTTTTATTGGTCCCTTGGTCGTTTGCGACTACTGCCGCAATGGTGTCTTTTTGCTTTTTCGTCAAGCCTGAAACTTTTTGTAACACGTCTGGATTGTCTTCAATCTCTTCAATGGCGTGATTGCCTAAACTATCGATTAGTTTTTGAGCCGTCACTTTGCCAATTCCAGAAAACTTGTCGCTTGAAAAATAATCAATCAATGCTACTTTGTCTGTTGGTTTTTCTTCTTCATAGCGAAGAGCATTGAATTGAAGGCCATACTTTACATGAGTCGTTAAGTGTCCATAAAACTGGTAGGTCAATTCTTCTTGGATTTGACCAAAATGACCTGTGACAACCACTTCTTTTTCACTAAACTCTAGATTAGAAGTGTCCATTACTTTTATTAGAATAACTTTGTAATAATTGGTCGTGTTTTGAAAGAAGATGGCCAGAACTTTGCCCGTAATGGATTTTTCTTCTTCTATTCCTCTGTTTTCTTGCATCTCTACAACCCTCGTCTTTCATCGCATTTCCATTTTCGCTTCTCATTTAGTTTAACGTATTTTTGTGCCTCTGACTACCTCAACAAAAAAAGACCAAGAAATTCTTGGTCTTTTGCTTTTTTTATTCTTCAAATATTTTATTCTTCAAACGTACTGAAGCAAGTCGTCGCCTGAATACGCTTCGTCGATTGTACCGCCACCTAAACATTCTTCCCCATCATAAAACACAATGGCTTGTCCAGGAGTAATGGCACGAGCGGGCTCATCAAATTCCACCCATGCTTCTTTCCCATCTTTCTTAAAATGAACGGTTACGCCAACGTCTTCTTGGCGGTATCGAAACTTTGCCGTACACTTCAGTACTTCTGGTTTGGGTTCATTGGTTGTAAACGAGAGGTCACTTGCTTTTAGAGAGGTCGCATACAAATGGTCATGATGGAACCCTTGCCCAACAAACAACGTGTTGGTGTCCAACTCTTTTCCAACGACAAACCAAGGCTCATTGGATGCACTGCCTCCTCCAATACCAAGGCCTTGTCTTTGGCCGATTGTGTAATACATCAATCCATCATGTTGCCCTTTTACCTCGCCTTCTAATGTTTTCATCTGTCCAGGACGAGCGGGCAAGTAATTCATCAAGAAATCTTTGAAATTCCGTTCCCCAATAAAACAAATACCTGTTGAATCTTTTTTAGCAGCTGTAGACAACTCTGCTTCTTCTGCCATTTTACGCACATCTTTTTTGTCCAAATGTCCCAATGGGAACATCACTTTAGACAGTTGTTCTTGTGACAATTGGTTTAGAAAATACGTTTGATCTTTTGTTTTGTCTTTTCCTCGTAGCAAATGAGTCACGCCGTTTTCATCTTTGGATACTTGGGCATAGTGACCGGTTGCCACATAATCTGCACCTAATTCTGTTGCATAGTCGAGAAAGGCTTTAAACTTGATTTCTTTGTTACACATGACATCTGGGTTTGGAGTACGCCCTTTTTTATACTCATCTAAAAAGTACGTAAAAACATGGTCCCAGTATTCTTTTTCAAAATTAATTGAATAATACGGGATGCCTATTTTCTCAGCAACGAGCGCCACGTCATGATAATCTTCTGTCGCGGTACAAATGCCGTCTGCATCTGTATCGTCCCAGTTTTTCATAAAGACACCAACGACATCGTAGCCTTGTTCTTTGAGCAGTAAAGCTGTTACAGAGGAGTCGACCCCTCCGCTCATCCCAACGACAACACGAATATCTTTCTTTTTACTCATATGATCACCATCAATTCTATCTAATTTCTGAAACAAATTACGATTTGAAGGTCGTATGTTTTCCAGCTTGTTCTATTGTACGTACATAAAAAAGGAAGTCAAGGTGTGTCTATTGGGCTGCGTCGATTTTCAACAAAATAGATTCTCTGCACATGTCTGCCAAAAGGGCTTCTACATTTTGGCGCTCTTGTGCATAATCTTCCCCTTTATAGACGTTGATACTTTGGAGAGAAATCGTTGTATACATTTTGGCAGATTGCAAGTCTTTTGAAATGACAAGCTTAAATTGCACATCTTTTGTGTTTTCAGATCCATAGTTCAGTGATCTAATAAACTGAAATTTGCCTGACTTTGATTCTGTGAACCCATAGTCTCTTAAGGTGTATTTTTTACATTCTGGATGCACAGCATACGCTACTGGGCTTCCTAGAAGTGATGCGTAGGTACTCATAGTGGTTGTTCCTTTCTTTTGTCTATTCTTGTTTGATTGGTGGTTTTGTTGTCTATCTACACGTGGTATTTTTTAGCTTGTGCGGCTAGAACCTGTAGAAAATGGTCTACATCTGCCACTGTGTTTCCTAAGCCAAAGCTAATGCGAATGGATTCTGATACTGCTGGATGATTGTGCCCATACATCGCTTCTAAGACATGACTTGGTTCAGGATTTCCCGCTGAGCAGGCCGAACCTGCTGCAACGGATATGCCCGCAAGATCCAAAAGTGTGAGCAGTCTAGCTGAAGGAATCTCTTTGATCCACAGATTTAAAATATGTGGCGAATAGGCTGTCTCGTCTCCATTGATCTCAAAAGAAATCTGGTGTTCTCTCAGTCCATGTAACACATGCTCCCGTAGCTGTTCATACAGTGCTTTTCTTTGTTTGTTTTTGGAAACCATGAGTTCAGTTGCTTTTTGAAAGCCAATAATCCCTGGGACATTGACTGTTCCTGCTCGTTTATTTAATTCTTGCGCACCTCCCTTGAGGTAAGGTATAAAACCAATTCCCTCACGCACATAGAGAAGTCCTACCCCTTTTGGACCATTTAGTTTATGGGCAGTCGCAGACAACAAATCAATTCCCATTTTTTTCACGTCTATCTCAAACAGGCCAAAGGCTTGAACGGCATCTGTATGAAACAAAACCCCAGGTGCATGTTCCTTTAAATACACCCCAATCTCTTCAATCGGCATACGGGTTCCAGTTTCGTTGTTGACAGACATAATGGACACCAACACTGTTTCGTCTGTTAGTGCCTCTTGCAAGTCAGAAAGAGAGACCATCCCTTTGGCGTTCACAGGCAAATACGTGACGGTGTATCCTTGTTTCTCCAGTTCTTTTACTGGTTCAAGTACGGCTTGGTGCTCCACACTTGTAGTAATGACATGGGTGCCTGCTTTTTTTCTTACTGCTTGCACAATCGCTGTGTTGTCACTTTCTGTTCCCCCACTTGTAAATACAATTTCACGCGGAGTGGCTCCTAAGAAGCGTGCAAACTGTCTGCGTGCTTGCTCTAGTGCTCCAAATGCCTCTCTGCCGTGCGCATGCAAACTACTAGGATTCCCATAGTTTTCTGCTATTGCCGCAACCGTTGCTTCGATCACTTCCGGGTGCATAGGCGTTGTAGCTGCATGATCTAGGTACACTTTCTTTGATGAGTGGGTCATCGGCTCACTCCTTTCTACTCTATTTCTGGAAATAACATTTTCAAGATTTTAGGGGTCAATCGTCGCCCCGTTCCTTTGTACACAAAAGCATGCATGTGCATGGCTGGATTATAATTGGCTTCTAATGCAATGTATCCAGGATGTTCTCGTGTGCTTGTTTGTGTGTAATCTTGAATAATCAAATCGACTCCACATACTTTTGCGCCCATTGCATCCGCAATTCCAGCCGCAATTTCTTTGTAACTGTCGTCCATCTCATCCGTAAAATCAATCGAGTCTCCCCCGGTTGAAATGTTTGAGTTTTCGCGTAAATAAACGATCTCTCCTGCAGCTGGTACATCGTCTTCCTTAAATCCTTGCTGGTGCAACATCAAGCGTTCCAATTCTCCTAACTTGATTTTCTCTAAAGGAGCACGGTGGTCTTCGCCTCTATATGGGTGGGTATTTTTTTCATCAATCAGCGCAGCAATGGAGCGCGTCCCATCGCCTTTTACATTTGCTGGAACCCGTAACACTACCGCTTCTGTTCGACCATCTAAGACAAAGAAGCGGTATTCTGTTCCATGCGCAAATTTTTCAACTAAAACGGCCTCATCTTCTAAAAAGGCTAGTTCAACTGCTTTTTTATATTCTTTTTCTAACGGTGGTTCTTTAAAAACCGAAATCCCTACTCCATAGTTGGTCGATTTAGGTTTTACCACAATTTGCTCTTTTTCTATTTTCCAAAAAGCTGCGACCGCTTCTTCAACACTATGAAATTCGTCGCCTTCCGGTACAATAAACCCATGTTTTTTCATCACAACTTTCGCTGCTGTTTTATTGCCCATCAAAAGAGCCGAAATGTAACTGTCTTTAGAAGTCATATTGGCATTTTTTACATACTCAACATGCGAGCGATATTTTAATTCTAAAAACTGATCCAACCGATCCATGATGTCGATTTCAATCCCCACTTGAATGGCATCATACATCAGCAGTTGTGTAGACATTTCCATATCCTCAAAGCCACGTAAGCGATACGGAAGTTTGGCTGCGTCTTCTTTATACTGACGTGCATATGCAGTTCCAACCTTTAACAGAGAACCTTTTTCATTGATTTCTTTTAAAAGTCGAGCAGCCGGAGTTTGTTCCGGAGAGTCAAAACGTTCTCTCATAATCGTGACTAAGTCTTCTGCTTCTTTTCCAACTCCTAATTCTTTTATCATCTCCAACATGCCTGAAACCACTTCTATTCCTTCCTCTTTGTATGCAGAAGGGGCCAGTGGATGTTCTGTTGCAGTCTGAGCATTTCGCTCAATCCCAATTTTAACATCTGCATCTGTAGATAATTCTTCCAACCACACCATATATAGTAAAAAGTAGTGAACAAAAGAGGCTGTCTCTTTGCTTATGCCGAGGCCACAAAAAGGATCCACATCAAAAGCTCGAAACTCAAAATAAGACAATCCTTCTGTCGTGAGTTGACGCGCAGATCCATTTGTACGCAGACGAACGTCTCCATAATATTCTCTTTCTTCCTCTAACACACCAGTTGCAACCAGTTTTTCGATATCGTTCGCATAAGCTTCAAATGAGCGGTGTGAGACACTTTCTTCTGTGTTTGAAGGATATCCATCTGGGCTGTTTCGCAAGCTTCTCATCGGCTCTAGAGGATATCCTGAAGCATCTTTGCTCAAGTTTCCAGCTTCGTCAAAAAAGCAGCTCAATGCAACCGGAGATGCACCAAACAAATACGTTAAAATCCATCTGTACCTATAAAAGTTTTGAGCCAATTTCAACAAAAAACGTTCTGTTGCTTTTTCTTTATCCGTTTCTTCTGCAACAAAACGAGTCAAAAAGTTGGGACTAAACATAAAATTATAATGAATTCCACTAATCATTTGTTTTTTTCGTCCGTATTTTTCGGCTAACATCTCGCGGTACTCGACTTCTTTTTGATCTTTTACTTTGACTAATGGAATCAATGAATCATCCAGAGGCAAAATAGCTGGCATGCTATATGGCCATACAAATTCATCCTCAGGGAGTGTCCGAAGCGCGGTATCGTGCACCGCGTGTAACCAATCAAACACTTCTTTTAGTGAATGAGCCGTTGGCGTAATCAATTCGATTTGTGATTCACTAAAATCAGTTTGGATATACGGATGATGAGAACGTGAACCAAATGTGCTTGGATGGTCTGTCAACATCAATTCTCCATCTTGATTGATTCGCAATCCTTCTTTTTCAATTCCAAATGTTCCTTCTAAAAAAGCATGTTCTAAGTGCAGTTTTTTAATTCGCTCTCTCGTTTGCATACTCTACCTCATTCATCTAATTTCTAGTACCTACACTTATTATTGTATAGTCTCTCCTTCATTCTACCATACTCAAAATGATAAAAAAACAATCTCCTATTCAACTAAAATAATCCAGCAAATAGCGAATCTTTTTTATCCATGCTATACTTTTATAGGTGTTTTACTAAGAAGGGATGACAATAATTATGCCACAACCACTTGCATTTCGAATGCGCCCCCACTCGATCGAAGAAGTTGTCGGACAAGAACATCTGGTTGGACAGGACAAAATAATTTGGCGAATGGTAGAAGCAAACATGCTTTCTTCCATGATTTTATATGGTCCTCCCGGAATTGGAAAAACCAGCATTGCTAGTGCAATTGCCGGATCAACCAAGTATGCATTTCGCACTTTAAATGCTGCGACCGATACAAAAAAAGACTTACAAATCGTTGTGGAAGAAGCAAAAATGAGCGGTTCTGTCGTTTTGCTCTTAGACGAAATCCATCGTTTAGACAAACCAAAACAAGACTTTTTATTGCCCCATTTAGAAAGCGGACGCATTGTCTTGATTGGCGCTACAACTGAAAATCCTTATCTTTCCATTCACCCTGCGATTCGTAGCAGGAGTCAAATATTTGAGTTGCATCCTTTAACAGAAGAAAACATTGCTACGATGTTAGAACGGGCCTTAAAAGACTCTCACCGTGGCTTAGGCGACTACAACGTCTCTATTTCAACAGAAGCCTTGCAACATTTATCGAGATCATCTAATGGGGATGTACGGAGTGCTTTAAATGCACTGGAATTAGCCGTCTTATCGACCCGTCCTGATGAAGAAGGCAAGATAAATATCACTCTCTCTGTAGCAGAAGAGTGTTTGCAACGAAAAGCACTGACCCATGACAAAGATGGCGATGCTCATTATGACGTTATTTCTGCATTTCAAAAATCCATCCGAGGCAGTGATGTCGATGCCGCGCTACATTATTTGAGCCGTTTAATTGAAGCAGGTGAACTAGTCTCCATTTCAAGACGTTTGATGGTAATCGCGTATGAAGATATAGGGCTAGCCAATCCTCCTGGTGTTATGCGTGCAATAGTGGCAATCCAAGCTGCAGAAAAATTAGGATTTCCTGAAGCCCGCATTCCATTTGCGCATGCCGTCATTGAACTTTCTTTATCCCCTAAATCCAATGCCGCGCTTTCTGCTATAGATGCTGCTTTGGCAGATGTACGTAGCGGAAAAAGTGGACATGTTCCTTTGCACCTAAAAGATGCTCATTACAAAGGCGCCACTGATCTTGGACGAGGTGTAACGTACAAGTATCCGCACGATTTTCCAAATAATTGGGTGGACCAAGAATATTTGCCTACGACCTTAAAAGGCAAGCAGTACTTTAAACAAAAAAGCGCCTTCAAATTTGAAGAGGCTTTGGTCAAACAGTACGACCGAATCCAAAAAAAATTTCAAGACAAACAAGACTAACTCGTTCGTTTTTCTTTTTTATAAAAAGAAAGGTCTTAACATTTGAATTAACAAAAAGTCTGTGCTATATTAAGAATAAGAAATCTGAGGTGTTCGCCTTGTCTTTCATGTGTTGTCCGAACATTTTTAGAAAAGGGATTCGAAAGAGCGTTCAACGGACATACCTTTTCACTTGGCAGTCCACTGAATGTTTGGAGAAGCCCACCTGTGATAAACGGGTTCAACCATATACGACTATAAACGGCACCATCGGATGACATTCTTTCGAGAATGCCAGGACCACTCTTTTGAGTGGTCCTTTTTTATTTCCCAATAGTCATTGCGTGTCTTTCTACTCAGAATAAGGTACACTTATTTTATACAAAAAGAATAGTTCAGATTACATAAACCCAAAGGAGTGGTCATTCATGACACAAGAATATCAACGTGTCCTTGTCGGTATTGATGGTTCAAAGGAAGCTGAAACGGCTTTTCATAAAGCGGTTGCGATTTCCAAACGAAATAATGCAACATTGGTGATTGCGCACATTGTAGATACTCGTTCGTATCAAGGTTTTGAAAATTTTGATGGTGATCTTCCTGATGAAACAAGAAAAGAAATCAAAAAAACGTTAGATGAATACCGCGCAATGGCAACAGAAGCTGGATTAGAAAAAATCAAAACACTTTTAGAATATGGATCTCCTAAAAAGAAATTGTCTCAAGATCTTCCACGTGCTGAAAATATTGACTTAGTTGTTTTAGGTGCAACGGGATTAAACGTTATTGGCCGTGTCTTTATAGGATCGGTTTCAGAATTTGTCATGAGAAATGCATTGTGTGATGTTTTAATTGTTCGAACAGACTTAGAAAATCTACCCAAAAAGGAATAACTTTTTGGGTGATTCTATAACAAGAAAAAAGATACTTACTAATGAGTGCGTCATTAGTGAGTATCTTTTTTCTGTTGTTAGTGACCATTTGAGGTAGATAAAAGCAAATTAATCTATACGTCTTTTTTTACTTAAACTTCTCCACTTGTCGTGCAATCATTAGTTGTTCATCTGTTGGAATCATGAGGAGTGTCACGGGGGACTCTTTTTTGGAAATAATCGTAGGCCCTTTTGCTGTCTTGTTTTTTTCTGAATCAATCAGCAACCCCAAATTACTCAGTTCGGTTGCAATTCGTTCTCTTAATAATGAATCATTTTCACCAATTCCAGCTGTAAATACAATTGCATCCACCCCGTTTAGCGTAGCAATATATGCCCCCATATATTGTTTAATACGGTCTACAAAAATATCAAAAGCCAATTGAGCACGTGGATTGTTTTTCATTTCACGCTCAATATCTCGCATGTCACTAGATATCCCTGAAATGCCTTTTAGACCCGACTCCGTATTTAAAATATGAATCATCTCTTCCACCTCTGTTATCCCTAACTTCCTCATTAAATACGGAAGCAGCGAAGGATCCACATCTCCTGAACGGGTTCCCATAGTGACCCCAGCTAGAGGCGTAAAGCCCATCGAAGTGTCTACAGACTTGCCGTTCAAAATGGCTGCCAGAGAACTGCCGTTGCCTAAGTGACACGTAATTAACTTTAACTCTTGCAGAGGTTTTTTGAGTATACGTGCCGCGTATTCTGCTACATATTCATGACTAATGCCATGTGCACCATACTTTCGTGCTCCATATGTTTCATAGTAGTCAAAAGGAAGACTATACAGAAAGTGCACAGGTTTTAATGTGTGATGAAAAGACGTATCAAAAACAGCCACATTAATCGCATTAGGCAAGAGTTTATAAAAAGCTTTTAACCCAACTGCATTTGCCGGATTATGCAAAGGAGCAAGTTCTGACATCTCTTCAATTTTTTGAATCACCGAATCATCTACGATCACGGATTCTTTGAACTCTTCCCCACCCGCTACGACACGATGTGCTACGCCAGTCACTTCATCAAAAGAAAGAAGAATTTTTTTATCTTTTAATTCTTTCAATAACTTTTGAACAGCTTCTTCATGAGTCGATATTTGAATTACTTCTGTAAAGCCGGAATGGATTCCTTTTTTTATTTTGAACACTGAATTGTTTAACCCAATCCGCTCGATAGACCCAGATGCAAGTACATCTTCTTGAGGCATATGATAAAGGGTCCATTTTAAACTGGAACTTCCAGCATTAATGGCTATTGTTTTTGACACTAACCTTCCTCCTTGCAGCGAAGCTATTTAAGAAAGAGATGCTTGCCATTCTTTTATTTCAAGTAAAAAGTTCGTTGTTGCTAGTTTGTTTTTAAAATCGGGTGCTTTGGCAAATAACACTTCTTTTGCTTGATATACGCTCTCACCTTTGCGCTGCACGACTAAAAGACTCTTTTGCGTTTCTTTTTCTTTAAACCACTCTACAGGCAGTTCCACCACTGCTTGTATATACCCATGTTCTTGAATTGCACGGAGCAATGTGATGGACTCTTCTTTTTCAAACAAATGAGAAGGAATTAAAAATAGACCCAATCCTCCGTCTTTCATGTAACGCATGCTTTGTTCAATTAGCAAGTAATGAGCGTATGAATGCCCTTCTGAAAAAGAAGCTGAAAAGCTTTTAGCTGTTTCATCCTCTGGATAATATCCAATAGGGACATCTGACACGACCACGTCTGCAGGTTCTAATAATAAATTAGTCAGAGCGTCTTGGTGAGTTAGGTGAACGTTTTTACTCTGAAAGGCAAAACTAATGGACGCTAAACTAATTAACAATTCGTCTACTTCTACCCCAACAGCGTGCACAAGCTGATTTTGTTGTTCCGCATTGCTCAAAATCACACTTAATAAATTTCCTGTCCCGACTCCCAACTCCGTTAGATGGATTACTTCCTGTGTGGGATAAAATAATTGGATAAAAAAGAACATAAATTGCCCAACTGTATCTGGTGTCATTTGGTGATTGGGTTGGACAAAGTCTTCTTGCATCCCTTTTAAGATGGCAAGTTGAAAACCCTTTTGCTTTTCAGCACCAGTTAGTGTAGACACCAAATCCGTTGTGTAGGCTACTTTTAATTGTTCACTTACCTCTTTGCTCAACGAGTCTTCCAATTCACTTGGAATTTTTCCTTCTAATATGTTTTCAGCCGTTTCAATCAATGCTTCTAAATAAGAAAGGTTCAAATCACCTTGAATCATTTGCGTCGTATCATGCATAAGTTGATAAAATTGGTTAATCTTTTCAATAGACATCGTTTTACCTCTTCAATCTTTATTTTGTCTCTTTAACTAGTGTACCTATTGGACAGATCACTCACAAGTTATAGGGCTTTTTCGTGTATCAATGAAACCACTCCACAGAAACAAAAAAAGCCGCTTTCCCTGAAAGAAAACGACTCCTCTTTAACAATATTTTATAGTGCAGCTACTGGATAGACAGATACTTGTTTTTTGTCGCGTCCTTTGCGTTCGAAACGAACCACTCCATCACATTTTGCATAGAGAGTATCATCGCCTCCACGGCCAACGTTTACTCCAGGGTAAATTTTAGTTCCGCGTTGACGGTACAAAATAGATCCACCTGAAACGGCTTGACCGTCTGCACGTTTAGAACCTAGTCTTTTTGCTTGGGAGTCACGGCCGTTACCGGTAGATCCGCCTCCTTTTTTAGTAGCAAAGAGTTGTAAATTCATCTTTAACATGTAAGAACACCTCCTGTATTTAGTTTGAATGTTCAATAATCGTGACATAATCAGAGTATTCACTTGCAACACTTCTTAATGACACTAATAAACTATCAAGAAGAATCGCAGAAATCTGCGCTTGTTCTTGAGTTAAATTAGCTGGAAGTGCTACGAAAAGATACCCGCCTGTTTTATCCGCTATCTTAACCTCTGGCTCATACCCGCCTAGTTCAGCAAGACTATTGACTAATCCTATTGACAGTGCAGACACTGCCGCACAAACTAAATCATACCCATACGGGCCTGAATCGGCATGTCCAGTCAGTTCTACGGCATGTATCTCCGAAGATTGAGAACGATAAAAGTCAGCTTGTATCATTTAAACACTCTCCTGAATTATGCGTTTATAGATTGGATTAAAACTTTTGTGTATGGTTGACGGTGTCCTTGTTTACGGTGACTTGCTTTTTTAGGTTTGTAAAGGTATGTCGTTACTTTCTTTTGACGACCTTGTTTTTCAACAATTCCTTTAACGGATGCTCCTTCTAATAATGGGGAACCAACTTTCGTTTCTTCTCCACCAATCAAAAGAACTTCGCCAAATTCAACTGTTTCACCTTCGTTTACATCTAGTTTTTCAATGTAAATGGATTGGCCTTCTTCAACTTTTAACTGTTTACCACCTGTTTGAATAATTGCGTACATTTCCTGCACCTCCTCATAGACTTAGACTCGCCATCATAAGTGTCTGTTAACAGATCTTATAAAACTTATCAATGTGCGGTTGTAGTTGTGGTGCGTCACAGATACAACAAGAGTATCATACCAAACCGATAACCGAGAGTCAAACTTCTTTTGACAATATTTTTGAATTGTTTAAAAACGTATCTGAGGAAACCATGCGTGTGCTAAACGCTTCGGCAAATCCGAGGTCGTGCGTAATAACTAAGACACCTGTTCCTTGTTCTGCAATGCTTTTCATAACCTCGCCCACATCAGCTGCAGAATCCTTGTCTAAAGCAGAGGTAGGTTCGTCAAAACAAAGAAACAAAGGCTCTAAAAGCAAAGAGCGCACAATGGCTACCCGCTGTTTTTGACCGCCTGAAAGCATTTTAGGGTACATGTCTTTTTTATCTTGAATGCCCATTCTATCTAGCAAGTTCTCTGCTTTTTTTATCATTTCTTCTTTTGTATTGTTTTTTTTAGACAAAAGAGCTTCTAAACAGTTTTCCATGACGGTCAAGTTAGGAAACAGCTGGAAATCTTGGAAAACTAATCCAATCTGGCTCGCGTATTCCTCACGTAACGATTTAGATACATACTGACTATCTCCTTTGGAATCTGCTTGACAAAGGAATCGGTCTCCGATTGCAATAGTCCCACGATTGGCTTGTTCTAATCGGGTCAATATACGCAGAAAGGTTGTTTTTCCTGTCCCTGATTTCCCAACCAATGCAACTATTTCTTTTGGTTTTATATAGAAATCAAAGTCTTGGATAATGGGCGTATCTCCATATGTTTTAGACAGATTTTCTACAATCAGCTCAGCCATCTTTTCACTCCTTCATCATTCTCTACTCCATCTTTAGTTTTGTTAAACACTTTAGATCTATGAGCTGTTTTTTCTATTTTAATAATACAATTTTTTCTCTATTTTGTTTAAGAAGAATGTAACGATTCCCGTAAGCCCCATATAAATTACCCCTACAACTAAAAAAGGAATTAAAGAAGCATAAGAGTTCGCAGCAATCTGACCTGCACGTAAAAGTTCTCCTATTCCTAATATATAAATAAGTGATGTATCTTTAACTAAAGAGATTACTTCATTTCCTACAGATGGCAAAATCACACGAAAGATTTGTGGAAGAATGATACGTCGAAATCCTCTTGTTTTTCCAATATTCAAGACTGTAATGGCTTCAAATTGGCCTACAGGAACCGATAATATTCCTCCCCGAAATAATTCTGAAAAATAAGCAGTATAATTAAGGACGAACGTGAAAACCGCTGCTGGAAATCGTCCAAAAGTAATGCCAATCAAAGGAAGGCCAAAAAACACAAACATTAATTGTAAAAGCAAAGGAGTTCCACGCATGATATACACATAAACTTGAACTAACATAGAGACAAAACGTGGAGCGTACACGCGAATTAGTGACACGATAAATCCTAATGGAATTGTAAGTAATAATGTAATCAAAAACAGCAAAATTGTTGTTTTTAAGCCATTCAAAAGCGAGGGCAAAACCTCAAGTGCAACATCCAAACTAGCTCCTCCTCTGCATATACATTGTTTTGTTTGGCCGCTTAGTTAGCAAACCATTTGCTGTAAATGCTATCATATGTGCCATCTTCCATCATTTCTGTTAACATCTCATCAAATTGTTCTCTTAGCGCATCGTCAGTTTTTCTAAATCCAATCGCATACTCTTCCTCACCAAAATTATCTTCTAAGACACGGTAAGCTGTTTCACTGTTTTGTTTCATGTAATACCGTCCTAGTGTTTCATCTACTACAATAGCTTCACTTCTTCCAGAAGCTAAATCATTGAAGACATCATTATTAGAAGGGAATTGCACAATTTCTTTATTTTTGAATTGATCCGCAATATTGCTCTCATCTGCTTCAATAGCATCTACTGCACTTGATGATTGTTGCGCAGCCACCGTTTTGCCTTTCAAATCTGCTTTTGTTTGAATGTCGCTTTCTTCTAAAACTACAATAATTTGGCTGTTGTTCATATACGGAATACTAAAGTCCACTTTTTCCATTCTTTCATCAGTAATGGTGTATCCATTCCAAATCATGTCGATGTTTCCTGCGTCCAATTCTGTTTCTTTTAAAGCCCAATCGATAGATTGGAATTCGATAGGACGGTCAATTCGACTGCTTATCTCCTTGGCAAGCTCTACGTCAAAGCCAACTAATTCTCCATCTGTATCTCGAAAGCCCATTGGTGCAAATGTGTCATCTAATCCGACAATTAATGCTTTTTCTGTGTCTTGCTGCGTTCCCTCTGTAGACTCTGTCGTTTCACCATTCCCACAAGCTCCTAAAAATACTCCACATGCTAAAAGTGTCATCCATTTCATTGTCGTTTTTTTCATTTTTATTTCCCCCTCTTTTTTGGTTTTATTGACTGTTTTCAAGAGCTGCAGTCCCTTGAAAAACAAAAAATCCTTTAATTACTCTCCAAAGAGAATAATTAAAGGACGATTATAATCGTAATCGTGGTTCCACCTTTTTTTACAGCTTTTTCACAAAAACTGCCTCAGAGCGTTCAAAACTACTAAACGCTTGCACGATAACGGGTGCTACCGGATACGCTTACTATAATACTCTTCAGCGCTCAGCTCAGAGATGTGTATTCAGATTAGTTCTTTAGCTGCTTTCACCACCCGCAACCTCTCTATAAAAAGAACTATCCTACTTTTTCTCGTCAATGCTTATATTACTAACATATTAACACATTTATTTGTTTATGCAAGCGATTGTGTATTTTATTTTATTCCAAACAACTGTTGCCAAAATGTCTTTTTCTTTTCTTTTAAGGACATCAATGGGACTGTTTCTCCAAGGATTCGTCGAGCGATGTTTCGATAGCCTTTTGAAGCTGTTAAATCAGGATCTAACACAACCGGGTTGCCTTTATTAGAAGACCGAACAACGTTATCATCTTCTAAAATAATACCTAACAACTCAATGGATAAATGCCGCGTGATTTCATCGACGTCCATGATTTCACCATTTTGCATCATCTTTTTTCTAATCCGATTAATAACCAGACGAGGTCCATCCATATCCATTTGTTCAATTAAACCAATGATTCGATCCGCATCACGGATTGCAGAAATTTCAGGTGTCGTAATAAGGATTGCTTCATCTGCTGCAGCGACTGAGTTTCTGAATCCCTGCTCAATACCCGCTGGGCAGTCAATCAGGACATAATCGTAATCTTTCTTTAATTCGCTAACTAATTCAATCATTTGTGCTTCATTTAACGAATTTTTGTCAGCATTTTGAGCAGCTGGCAACAAATAAAGGAGGTCATCAAATCGTTTATCCTTGATAATCGCTTGATGTAATTTTGCTCTTCCTTCTACTACATCTACAATGTCATAAATAATTCTGTTTTCTAGGCCTAATACGACATCCAGATTTCGAAGGCCTATATCCATGTCCAGGAGGCAGACTCTTTTTCCTTGCAAAGCAAGAGCCGTCCCTATATTTGCCGTAGAGGTCGTTTTACCTACTCCACCTTTTCCTGATACGATGACAATTACTTTCCCCATTAGTCGAGCCTCCCAATTATATTTCCCAGTGTGGGTCTCAATTTTTGCAACTTGTCTAGAGATGTAAACTCCAATATATGTAAATCGTTCATATACGCTACTTGCAAGCTTACGTCTTCCTTTTGTACATCTGTAGATTCTACTTTTTTATTGTCAATGATATGCACGTTTTCTGCTATTCTGATTTGAGCATTGTGGTTAAAGTTTGCCACAATCACCGATTGGTCATCCCCCCCATAACCAGCCTGTGCAAGACCACGAAGCTGTCCCAAAACAAACACACTTCTTCCAGCTCGCACGATTCCTCCTGGATGTATGTCTCCTAAAACAAGGATATGTCCTGGAGAAGAAATAATTTGACCGTTGCGTACATTGAGCATCTCCACTGTCGTTTGGTTTTGATTGTGCCACTCAAGTGCTTTTTTTGTTTCAGTTACATGAGCGTCAAACTTTTTAACCTTTAAATATTCTTTTTCTTCTACTTTATTTTTAATCTCATCTTTTTCAGACTCTGTCAGATAACGATTTCCTGACTGTACTGTCACCATGAGACGATTTGCTTCTGAATTTTCTTTTGTCTGTTTTTTCTCATTCAAATGAATCAACAATGAGTCTAATTCTTCGATGATGTCCGCATATGCTGCATGATCGTTTAGATGGAGCAAATACCCGTCACCGCTCCCTTTTAAAGTTACGTTTTGTTTCACAGGCAACCCCTCCTTGTTTTTTTCTTTTAAATTTCAGATTCAAGAACATGTGAAAGAAATTTTTTTAGTGGATAATAAAACACAATAAAAAATAAAGCGTTTAAAATAAGTGTTGCGCCTAATCTCTGAGCCATAAACTCCATCATCGTCAAATTGGTTACGCTAATGACTTGGTAGGTTATATACACGAATGTTTCAACAGCACTTAATGAAATCATTCCAACCATTCCTATCATAAACATATTCGGGAAAAAAATATTTTTAATCTGAGAAACTGAAGAGGTCATAATCGTAAAGTAGGCAGTATAAAGACCTAATACACCTGAATAGTAACTATCATACACAAATCCAAAAACCAAAGAAAAGTAAACGACTTGTTTGGGTGGTAAATAAAAACTATACATTAGTAAAACGATTATCGTTAGGCGAGGCACCATCGTCCCAAATGATCGGATTAGTTGTGGTTGGAAAAAAGCACTAACTGCTCCATCAAATAAAAGCGCACCAGTTAACACAAGTGAAAGTAGCACGTTCTTACGAATTGAGTTACTCACTCGTCTACCCCCTCAGCTAAGCGCACAACAACCGTAACATACCGGATGGTTGAAAAGTTTGCTGTTGGCGTGATGTAAACTTCTCGAGACAAGCCAAAGCGATCATACCTCACCTCGTCTACCGTCCCAATGACAAGGGCTCTAGGAGTAATCCCGCCCAAACCAGAGGTAATAACTGTTTCACCTGTTTTTATTTCTTCATCCGTTGTGATTTGACTCATGACTAACTTGTTTGTTGTCTCATCGTAGGATGTGATGATTCCGTTCACCGTTTCTTTAGTGTCTGTGACCAATTCGGCTGATATTTGGTTTGTACGTTGATTCATAGTTGTAAGCAGTTGAACTTTTGAGTTCGTTGGATTTACTTCAGTGATTCTACCAATTAGGCCTTTATCGGAAAGGACAGACATGTTTACTTCTAATCCGTTATTGCTGCCTTTGTCTATAATAATTTGGTCAAGCCACCCGTCTGGATTTCTCCCAATGACTGCACCGTTGATGCTCTTGTAATCAAGCAATGTATTTTCAATATCTAACTCAGCCTTCATTTTTTCGTTTTCTTCTTCTAGAACAATTAATTTAGACTGGATATCTGAAAGTTCGTTTAACTTGCTTTTTAAATGTTTATTTTCTTCATACGTATCCAACAACTGGTTAATTGATTCATAGAAATCTTTGGAAGCATTTGTTGGTTTAGACAAGACACGGCCAGTTACGGCAGTGATGTCGTTGCCTACTTGCTGAAGAAAAGGAATCTCATTTTTTTTGTTTAGTGATCCTGCAATCATTGCTACAAATATAATTACACTGATTAAAAGAACAATTAATTTTTTGTTTGAAAACTGATTCACTTTTTACACCTCACTCAAATTACACGTTCATTTCATTTTAACATATATACTAGCTATAGGCTCACCCAATGTACTTCTTCCTAATATTTTTTTCAAATAATAGTATCAGCATAAAGTACGTTGTTTCGCTCATAAAGTCACTGAAAACAGTCCTATTTAAGGAGGTTTCATGGTTTTATATGCATCCAAAAGAACTTCTAGCAGGTTTCCTTATTCCTTTTACTCAAACGCTACATACAAAATAAGATTTTATTAAATAAATAATGCCTCGTTTTATAACAAAAGGACTTGGAGATTTATCCAAGTCCTTTTGTTATAAAACTTTCACTCATGCGATTACCTATTTCTAGATGGCTGCGAAACACAGCTCGCCAGCAAACAAATGTATATCTTCCCATACTAATCAAGAAACATTTAAAAATGTTTGGCTTGTTTTCGGTAGAGATCTACATGTTTTAATGCTTCACCTGTCCCAATAGCCACACAATTTAGTGGATCATTGGCTACAAAAACTGGAACGTCCGTTTCCTGGGAGATAACATCGCTCAGATTTTTTAGCAATGCCCCTCCGCCCGTTAGAACAATTCCAAGATCAATAACATCAGCAGATATTTCTGGGGATGTGTCTTCTAGCGTTTCTTTTACTGCAGTT
>CAYZZA010000007.1:0-32804 GCA_964482685.1 uncultured Carnobacteriaceae bacterium | reverse complement strand
CCCGAACATGTCGTCACCGTATACCCAGATGGGAAGCAAAATGACTCGTCTTCCAAGTGTCGCAAGACAATTGGCTAAGACGGGCCATTACACGACCGCGATTCATCCATTTAACACGACGATGTATAAAAGACAAGAAGTCTACCCCGCACTTGGGTTTGATGCTTTTTTATACGACGAGACAATGATACACACACACAGACAAACACCTACGTCTTTTATTTCAGATGAAGCTGCCTACGACGAAGTCTTTCGGGTTTTGCGTGAAACAGAAGAAACTGATTTTGTGCACCTTGTGACGATGCACGGACACATGCCGTACGCGCCTAAATACGACACGACCGACTTTCGTGTTCAAGGATCTGGAAACCGATCCGAAGCAGAAGCCTATTACCAAGATTTGTCCCACAGTGACGAAGCCTTAGAGGCATTCGTGGAACAGTTGGATGCTTTTGAAGAAGAGACTCTTGTCGTTTTTTGGGGCGATCACCTTCCAGGGTTTTACCCAGAAGAAGTCCAGGCCAGACACCAAAATCAAGAGATGTATGAAACACTGTTGCGCATATTTTCAAATCGGGATACCTTTAGCAAAGACCTGGGTACATTGAGTCCGGTTTTTTTCTGGCCGCAGTTGTTAGACAAACAAGAGGTCGCCTTAACCCCGTTTCAAGTCTTGCAAGTAGAATTGGCCACCCAGGTCCCGGCATTTGAGAAACAAAGATACAAAAAAGGAGACACATGGGTGGAGACACGGGAAGAATTATCCAAAGAAGCCAATGCATTGCTGGATGATTATACGATGATATTGTTTGATCTCTTAGCAGGAGAACAAAATGCTCGGCATACTCGTTTCTTTGAAGAAACTCCTCAATCAAAGAGGTAAAAAATATGTACGACAGGCACAGACTGTAATTCCTCTCACCTAAAAGTATTGACTGTTGGATAAGTAAAAACTCGTTTTTTCGCTGACTCTTTTCTAATTCGAAGATGAAAAGAAGCAGTAGTTTTCATCTGAAAGCGAACATGGTAGACTAAAAGCACATTAGACGAGAACGCAACCCCTTATAGAAATATAAAAAACAAAAACTAGCAGGTCGGTCAATCCATGCACATAAAATCATTGATTGTCTGTGAATCTGTTTCTGGACATTTATGCGACGACGTGTTACCCTTTTCAAGTGCTTTTTGTCCCGTCTTTTTCATTTGGATATGTGCAATAGGATCATTCGATAAGACGAGAGAAACAAGACGTCTCTAAGAGGAAGAATAATCTGCAAACAAGAAAGCGATAGGTATACGTGCGTGAGAAGTTGAGCCAGAGGTTTTTTACAAGTAAACAAATGCATTGGATAAAATCGATTCATCTGGGACAAGTCACTCAACCCGCATGTTGATTGATAGAAGGGATTGACAAAAAGATGAAAGTTATTGTTGTAAAAGATCGGTATGAAGGCGGAAAAGAAGCCTTTAAGTACGTCAAAAGAGCAGTCGAGTCCGGCAGCAAAGTCTTGGGACTTGCGACAGGAAGTTCACCGGAAACATTGTATGAAGAAATGGTAAAAAGTGAATTAGACTTTTCCGATATGGTGTCCATAAACTTGGATGAGTACGTCGGGTTAGGCGAAGACCACCCTCAAAGTTACCATTACTTTATGAAAGAACACTTATTTTCTAAAAAACCATTTAAGAAAAGTGTCATTCCAGATGGCATGAAAGGCGTCACAGAGACAGCAGCGTATGAAGAATTCATTGAAGCGCATCCCATCGATCTTCAAATACTTGGAATGGGGTTAAATGGACACATTGGATTTAATGAACCCGGAACATGCTTTTCATCGTTGACCCAAAAAGTTGCGCTAACACCTGAAACCATCGATTCCAACAAGCGGTACTTTAACTCACGCGAGGAAGTGCCAAAGTATGCGTATTCGATGGGGATTTGTACTATTATGCGTGCCAAGGAAATCGTGATGCTTGTTTATGGAAAAGAAAAAGCGGCTACTGTGAAGAAAATGATTGAAGGGCCCATTACTGAAAAAGTACCCGCAAGTGTGCTACAGAAACATCCACATGTGACTGTTATCTTAGATGAGGATGCAGCAAGCTTGCTGACCTCTACAGAATTTTCAAAAGGAATAGATGCATAGGGGCTATCCTAGACTACACACACCTTCCATCAAGGCGCACCTGCTAAGCATTTAAAAGTGTGGGTGCTTCCGTAAAAGAAAAAAAGAAGACAAAAAGAGCGCTCTTTTAAAGAACGCTCTTTTCAAATCTTCTAATCTAGAACCGTCTTTTGTGTAGGTTTCGTGGCTGGTCTAGATAAACCGGTGCAGTATCGAATCACATGCTACACAGGGACCTCAATAAACAACTGATCGGTATGGGTGAACATGGCTTCTCCGTTGCTGGATTCGGTACACATCTCTTCAAAGTCAGACGTTTTTGCAACTTGTACGTGGCACACAAATGTGACCACATCGGTGTAGAGAATATCTGCCAACAAAAAAGAAGAAGATCCTCTGAGTTCATGTTCCAGTCGTCCACTCAACGTGTACGGCACAGTGACGTGGATTTCTTGCATCCTGATTTTGTCGACAAGTCCTATTTCTTTTAAGGCATTGCTGACAGAAGAGCCATATGCTCGAATGAGTCCACCCGCCCCAAGTTTGACGCCTCCAAAATAACGCGTCACTACGGCAGTCACATTTTTCAAGTTGTTTTGTTTCAAGACTTCTAACATAGGTACGCCTGCTGTTCCACTTGGTTCGCCATCATCATATGCGCGTTGAATCTGATTAGTTTCTCCAATGAGATAGGCCACACAGTTGTGAGTGGCTTTGTAGTGTTCGGTTTTGATCGCGTCGACAAACGCCAAAGCGTCCTCTTCAGTGGGGGTACGCTTTAAATGGCAAATAAACCTTGATTTTCGGATGGTTTCTTCAAACGTCCCGCCTCTGGCGATTGTTCGATAGTCATGCTTCACGCTAAACTCACTTCCCTGTTTTCATTTGGATATGCTATAATCATAGCATTGTTAAGATGTATCTTACCAGAATCAACCTACAATCAAAAGGACGTGTACATTATGAATGTGGCTGTTGTCACAGATAGCACAGCCTATCTTTCTCCTGAGCAATACAAACAAACAGGTATTCGCAATGTTCCCTTGGCTGTTATTTTAGAGGGGAAAGCCTATAGAGAAGAAATTGATTTATCCACGGAA
This sequence comes from uncultured Carnobacteriaceae bacterium, assembly GCA_964482685.1. Classification (GTDB taxonomy): domain Bacteria; phylum Bacillota; class Bacilli; order Lactobacillales; family Carnobacteriaceae_A; genus CAYZZA01. The sequence continues at coordinate 29,578 of CAYZZA010000007.1, read as the reverse complement.
GAGTTCTTTACACGAGTGGACCAAATGGACCATTTGCCAACAAGTTCGCAGCCAACGGTGGGGGATTTGTTGGCTGTGTATCAAGAGTTAGCCGATGAAGGGTATGATGCCATCATCAGCATTCACTTGTCTAAAAACATTAGCGGTACGTATCAAAATGCCGCTAGTGTAGCAGAGTCTTTTCACCCTGCTCAAGTTACTGCGTATGATTCCAAACACTCTAGTGGTGGACAAGCTGTCCTTGCTTTAGAAGCAGCCAGACTAGCAAAAGCAGGGTATACAGTGAAAGAAATTGTGGCCCAACTGGATGTTCTCCGTGACAGCATGAGGTTGTTTTTTGTGGTAGATGACTTGAAAAACCTCGTCAAGGGCGGTCGCTTGTCAAGTGCTGCTGGAGCACTTGGAACAATGTTAAAAATCAAACCTGTGTTAACGTTTGTGAACGGGAAAATCGAAGTGTTTGAAAAGATTCGTACCCAACGAAAAGCACGTTTGCGCATTGAAGAGTTGCTTGAAGCAGAATTAAAGGAAAAAGAGTATCCTATCAATGCGTCTATCTTACATACAAACAATGAACAAGTTGCAAAAGAGTGGCAACAAGACTTGATCCGCAAATTTCCAGGTATTGCCTTTGATATTTTGTATATCGGTCCAGTAATTGGGGTGCATACCGGTCAAGGCGCTATCGGATTGGTCTTATACAAACAAACTCATTGAGCCACAAACACGAGAGGATTCATTCACGTATATAACACACAAAACGAGTCAGTAGACGGTTTCTAAAACAAAGAACAAGCAGACAGAAATTCCTGTCTGCTTTTTTTGCGTACTTTATGTATAAGGATGTAAACATAGCTAGGAGGATGTAAACAAGCAACCCGATTGACTTAGGGGCCCTTTGTTTACATAGCAAAGAAAAGGAGATACTTATGGAACAGTGGATGTGTGGCCGAGCTCTTTTGATTGAAGAAATTCCACCGGACAAACGACCTGCACTTTTTTCGGGGGTAGAGGCTGGAACGATTCGGACTCATCCTGGATTTACGGATGTATCAGCGCATCTGTCTTGTTTTCGATGTGGCTCTTTTGACTCAAAAGATCATGCCGTGGGAGGCTGTGCATGCGGAAAAGAGTGTGTGTATTGTGTGCGTTGTTTACAGATGGGCAAAGTCACGCAATGTAGTGTGTTTTACGAAGGACTTGAGTTTAAAAAAGAGGCGCCAGAGGTATCTGGACCCCTCCTTGCGTGGGACGGGGTTCTGTCTTCGCAACAACAAGAAGCCTCAAACGATGTGGTGTGTGCAGTCAAAGAAAATCGCGCACATCTTATTTGGGCAGTGGCTGGGGCTGGAAAAACAGAAATGATGTTTGAAGGCATTCACGTTGCTCTCCAGGCTGGAAAGCGAGTATGTGTGTCATGTCCTCGAGTGGATGTGTGCTTGGAACTTGCGCCGCGATTGAAACAAGCCTTTCCAACCGTTCCACTCGCGGTGCTCCATGGCAGTATGGATGAGCCGTATCGGTATACTCCTTTGGTGATCGCTACCACGCATCAGTTGTGGCGGTTTAAAGAGGCATTTGATGTGTTAGTCATTGATGAAGTGGATGCTTTTCCCTATCACTTGGATGAAAGCTTGCGATTTGGAGCACAAACAGCGTGCAAATCAGTTGCTAGTTTGATTTATTTGAGTGCCACACCGGACAAGCAACTCCAACAAGAAGTACGAACAAAACGGCTGCAGGCATCTATTTTGCCAGCACGGTATCATGGGTACCCCCTACCAGTTCCAACGTGTAAATGGGTTGGCAATTGGAAGCGGCAATCAACTTCTCGTTTGCCTTATTCTCCAGTTATTCGTCTGATGAAAAAATGGGTGGCGATGGACCGTACGTTTTTGGTGTTTATTCCAAATATTGAGTGGATGAGTCGCTTTGAACAAACGGTACGCAACCACTTCCCCGCTGTCGCGTTTTCGTCGGTGTCTTCAAAAGATCCTATGCGAAAAGAAAAAGTACAAGCGATGCGTGACCATGAATACCGCTTTTTGCTGACTACGACTATTTTAGAAAGGGGTGTGACGTTCCCAAATGTACACGTGCTTGTGTTAGGAGCCGAAGACCGTACATTTACCGAAGCAGCTCTTGTCCAAATTTCGGGCCGTGCCGGGCGTAGTTCGCTCTACCCAACTGGGGACGTAGTGTTTCTTCACTTTGGACAGACACGTGCGATGAAACAAGCCATTCGCCAAATTAGGCACATGAATCGACTAGGGCGAAAGAAAGGATATGTGACCCATGGCTAATTGTTTCTTATGTGGCGGGACCGTTACAGAAGCCATGAGTCTGTCTTTTTTGTTTTCCTGGCGTCCAGCAGAGCCCCCAACCGTGTGCACAAAGTGTAGAGCTAGGCTTGTTTCGTTAAAAAGTTCGACACGTGCTCATTGTCCGACGTGCTACGTATCAACTGAAGAAGGAAAGCAGTGTCTGGCTTGCCAAACGTGGGCAGAAGCCTATCCAGAGTGTGCCTTTTTGCATCAAGCCTTGTATGCACACATAGGCCTCGCAGAAGAATGGTTGGAGCGGTACACTTTAATAGGAGACACTCGGTTGAGTCGCATCTTTGCGAAAGAAATACGCTCTTGCCTTCGGCCACTTATCCAAGAAGGGTATACCATTGTTCCACTTCCCTCTCACGAGTGCAAGCTTGCTGACGGCGCGCTTGACGATGTAGCTCGATTATTAGTAGATGCAAAAGTGCCTTATGCATCTTTGCTAGTCTGCCAAAAGTCATCAGAGCAACGATCAAACAATCGGACACACGTTAAACACGGGGCAAAACGTTCTATTCGCTGCACCGAATGTGACACAAAGTTTGTCTGTATGGACACACACAAAGGGAATGTACATACTAAGCAAGTCGTGTTGGTGGATCTTTCGTACGGAACAGGAAAGACAATGTGGAGTGCTGCATCCTTGTTGTATAAAAATGGCGTAGAACACGTAAAGACGTTCTCGGTCCTTCGGTAAGTTGTCTTGTAAAAGAGGCGCGTCGCTTTTCTTGTGCTATAAGAGAGAATCTTATATACTTAAAAAGAAGACAGAGGCACAGTGAAAAACCTACTGTTCTTTTGAAAAAAAGGTTTTTATTTTGAAAGGGGAGAGTATGATGTTGAGATATAGCATACGAGGCGAGAATATTGAAGTGACGGATGCAATTCGCGATTATGTAGAAAAAAAGGTAGGGAAACTAACGAAGTATTTCGAAGATGTTCCCGAAGCGACTGCACACGTAAACTTAAAAACATACTCTGATAAAACAGCAAAAGTTGAAGTGACTATCCCACTTCCAAACGTTGTTTTGAGAGCAGAAGAAAAATCTCCAGATTTGTATGGCAGTGTGGATTTGGTAACAGACAAACTAGCCAGACAAATGAGAAAATACAAAACAAAAACAAACCGTAAAGGACGTCGTGACACGTTAGTGGAACAAGCAATCCCAGCAGGTGGATTAGAAGAATCCATGGCTGAGCGCGATGAGTATGAAGAAGAAACAGGCAATCAAATTGTTCGTACAAAAAACTTGTCTCTTAAACCAATGCACCCAGAAGAAGCTGTGCTTCAAATGGATATGCTTGGACATAACTTCTTCATCTTTGAAGACGGAGACACCAACGCAACAAACATCGTGTACAAACGCAAAGACGGAAAATACGGCTTGATTGAAACCGATTCTAAATAAGTTTTTTCTATACATGTAGAACTGCCTAAGTGCGTGAAGCACCGGCAGTTCTTTTTACATAGATTAACGTTGCATTTCTAATAGAAGAAAAAAGCAAGAGAAGGCATGCGATTGCTCCTTGGTAGCCAAATCAAAGGAAAAAAGATGACAGGGCAACTTCCTTTAAAGAAAGCTCTTTGATTGCCCTTTTTTTTGCTCAGTGATAGTGTTAAAATAATAATGTATGAAAAAAAGATACCCTGTTTGAGTTTGTCTTGTTCACGTAACGTGTATCCGGTACATGAAGACTAATTAACGTAAGAATAGAGGAGAAGATGAATGGCTAATTTTTTTACAAGCCTTTTTGAGAGTGATAAAAAAATCTTAAAAGACTTAGAAAAAACCGCACTGAAAATTGAAGCGTTGTCAGACGCTACCGCAACGTTATCTGACGAAGCCTTACAAGCAAAAACAGAAGAATTTAAACAACGATACAAACAAGGAGAAACATTAGACGATCTGCTTGTCGAGGCGTATGCTGTGGTGCGCGAAGCATCCAAACGAGTACTTGGCTTGTATCCGTTTCGCGTTCAATTGATGGGGGGAATTGCCCTTCACGATGGAAACATTGCCGAAATGAAAACAGGGGAAGGAAAGACCTTAACCGCAACAATGCCGGTGTATTTAAACGCTTTATCAGGAGAAGGGGTACACGTGGTTACGGTAAACGATTACCTAGCGACACGTGACGCTACTGAGATGGGTGAACTCTACCGCTGGATGGGTCTATCTGTTGGGTTAAACTTAAATTCCAAATCAACGGATGAAAAACGAGAGTCGTATTTGGCTGACATTACGTATAGCACAAACAACGAACTTGGGTTTGATTATTTGCGCGACAACATGGTAGTTTACAAAGAACAAATGGTTCAACGACCACTAAATTTTGCGATTATTGACGAAGTAGACTCCATTTTAATTGATGAAGCGCGAACGCCTTTAATCATCTCGGGACAAGCAAACAAGTCTACAACCTTTTATACACGGACCGACTTCTTTGTTAAAGGATTAAAAGAAGACATCGATTACACCATTGATGTACAATCTAAAACCATTGCGCTCACCGAAGAAGGCATGGAAAAAGCAGAAAAGACCTTTAAAGTAGCCAACTTGTATGACATTGAAAACCAAGAACTGGTTCACCATTTAGATCAAGCACTTCGTGCAAACTATATCATGTTGTTAGACATTGACTATGTAGTTGACGAGGGCAAAATCAAGATCGTTGACCAGTTTACAGGAAGAATCATGGAAGGAAGACGCTATTCAGATGGTCTTCACCAAGCTATTGAAGCCAAAGAAGGCGTTGAAATTCAAAACGAATCCAAAACAATGGCTTCGATTACATTCCAAAACTACTTCCGGATGTACAAAAAGTTGTCTGGGATGACCGGAACAGCCAAAACAGAAGAAGAAGAATTTAGAGAGATTTACAACATGGATGTTATTGGGATTCCAACTAACCAGCCCATCATTAGAGATGACCGTGCAGATGTGTTGTACCCAACCTTGATGAGCAAATTTGAAGCAGTTGTCAAAGACATCAAGGAACGTCAAAAGATTGGACAGCCAATTTTAGTTGGAACAGTTGCAGTTGAGACGTCTGAATTGATCAGTCAATTGTTGAAAAAAGAAGGCGTTCCACATAAAGTCTTAAACGCCAAGAATCACTTTAGTGAAGCAGAAATCATTACGAATGCCGGTCAAAAAGGGTCTGTAACGATTGCGACCAACATGGCTGGGCGTGGAACAGACATCAAAATCAGTCCTGAAGTAAAAGAGTTAGGCGGACTTGCAGTGATTGGAACAGAGCGACATGAATCTCGTCGGATTGACAATCAGTTGCGTGGGCGTGCTGGACGTCAAGGAGATCCTGGTATGTCACAGTTCTACTTGTCTTTAGAAGATGAACTGATGAGACGATTTGGTTCGGAACGAATCCAAATGGTACTAGAAAAACTACAAGTAACCGGAGACGACGCAGTCATTCAAAACAGAATGATTAGCAAACAAGTTGAGTCCGCTCAAAAACGAATCGAAGGAAACAACTATGACACTCGTCGAAATGTCTTGAAATATGATGACGTAATGAGAGAACAGCGTGAAGTCATTTATGACGAACGACTTGAAGTGATTATGGAATCTGATTCACTTAAGCGTGTTATCTTGCCGATGATTGAACGTACCATCAACCGCATCGTGCAAGTGAATACCCAAGGCACAAAAGAAAATTGGAATCTCCAAAACATTGTGGACTTTGCACATTCTTCTCTTGTCGACCAAGATGCATTGTCTTTGAGTGACCTCGAAGGCAAAACAGCTGAAGAGATTAGTGCACATCTTGTATCGCTTGCCAAAGAAGTATACGCAGAAAAAGAAACAGAGTTGAACGGAAAAGAACAGATTCTTGAATTTGAAAAAGTAGTTTTGCTTCGTGTGGTAGACAGCAAGTGGACCGACCACATTGACCAAATGGATCAATTAAGACAAGGAATTGGCTTGCGTTCTTATGGACAAGCCAACCCGCTAATTGAATACCAACAAGAAGGATTTAAAATGTTTGAAGAAATGATCGCAGCCATTGATTATGATGTGACGCGCTTATTCATGAAGGCACAAATTCGCCAAAACTTACAGCGTCAAGAAGGCGGAGCCGTGAAGAAGAAAAGATCTACAAAACTAGAGGAACATTTTAAGCAACACAAATCAACAATGGGCGGCTAAACATACGTTAAAACAGTGTGGCTTTTTCTGGTTCAATGAAACAAACGCAGAAAAAACCAGACTGTTTTTTGGTTGACCGAGAAAGTAATTGGAGGATATCAATATGGAAATGGGCGAGATACGCAATTTACTAACACTAGCTTCACAAAAGATCACAGACTTTAGGGGGTCTCTTTGACTTAGAAGAGTTGGAACGAGACATTGCGGAGTATGATGAACAAATGGCGGATCCTACGTTTTGGGAAGATGCTACGAAAGCTCAAGGAATCATCAACGAAGCCAATCTGATTAAAGAAAAAGTACAAGGTTTAACAGATTTGCAAGAGACGTTAGATGAGCTTGAGTTAATGGTGGACATGCTTGAAGATGACGAGGATGCTGAGATTCGTACAGAATTGGAAGCCGGAACAAAACAACTTGTGAGCCAAATTGAAACTTTTGAATTAAACATGCTTTTGAATGGGCCGTATGATGCCAACAATGCCATTGTTGAAATTCATGCGGGTGCAGGGGGAACAGAATCACAAGACTGGGGCAGTCTTCTCTTGCGCATGTACATGCGCTGGGCAGATAAAAAAGGTTACCGTGTGGAAACCTTAGACTATCAAGATGGAGAAGAAGCCGGACTAAAAAGTGTCACTTTGCTGATTAGTGGACTTCATGCGTATGGGTATTTGAAAGCGGAAAAAGGTGTACACCGTCTGGTCCGTATATCTCCGTTCGATTCTGCCGGAAGAAGACACACGTCTTTTGCGTCAGTAGATGTGGTTCCGGAGTTAGATGACACGGTCCAAATGGACATTCAACCAGATGACTTACGGATTGATACGTACCGAGCAAGTGGTGCAGGTGGACAACACATCAACAAAACTGATTCTGCTGTCCGGATTACGCATATTCCCTCTGGGATTGTGGTTTCTAGTCAAGCGGGACGCTCACAGTTAAAAAACAAAGAACAAGCAATGAGCATGTTAAAAGCAAAATTGCATCAAAAAGAAGTAGAAGAAAAAGAAGCTCAAATGGCTGCTTTACGGGGCGAACAAAAAGAAATTGGGTGGGGTTCTCAAATCCGCTCCTATGTCTTCCATCCGTATTCTATGGTAAAAGACCATCGGACAAATGAAGAAACAGGCAATATTGATGCGGTAATGGATGGAGAATTAGACGCCTTTATCGAAGCCTACTTGCGGCATACGTGGGATGACGATCAAAATTGACTAAATTTTTCTAAATGTCACAAATCTGTCAAACTTTTGTTTGGCAGATTTTTTTGTTTCTCAATCATGTAACAAAGAAAAAAACGGAAAATCCCAAAAAAAAGCAGTAAATAGGTTTTATAACAAACATAAACCCAATTTAAAGAGTAAAATAACGACTTTGTGGAGCGTGTGTCCGAAAAAAGTATCTGTTTGTCTAAGAAATGTCAAAGTAATACAAAGTACGTGAGTTATTGAAACATGATTGTAATATGATTTGAACAAAAGTCCAACGCCACAGTGCTATACTGAATAAAGTTTCAGGCAAGCAACTCGTAGACCGGTATTCTTTGGACGTCTGTTCGAGTAGACGTTCAAATAAATTTAAAACTCAGATAGGTGATAAAATATGATCGAAATGTCAAATGTATACAAAAAATACCCAAATGGGATTACCGCCATTAATGGTTTATCTGTCACAATCCCTCAAGGGGATTTTGTGTATGTCGTTGGACCCAGCGGAGCAGGAAAATCATCCTTTATCAAAATGATGTATAGAGAAGAAAAGCCTACAAAAGGAACCATTAAAGTAGGAGACTTTGATCTTGTTACAATGGACAAAAGCGATATTCCTTTCTTACGTCGTTACGTAGGCGTTGTGTTTCAAGACTTTAAGTTGTTGCCTCGCTTGACCGTCTATGAAAACGTTGCGTATGCGATGGAAGTAGTTGAAAAAAGCCCAGAAATCATTAAAAAGCGAGTACTAGAAGTACTTGATTTAGTCAAACTCAAACACAAAGTAAAAATGTTTCCAAATGAACTCTCAGGTGGAGAACAGCAACGTGTAGCCATCGCGCGTGCGATTGCCAATATGCCGCGTGTATTGATTGCGGACGAACCAACTGGAAACTTAGATCCAGAAACAGCCATGGAAATCATGCATATTCTGGAAGAAATCAATCACCGAGGTACCACTATCATTATGGCCACACACAACAGTCAAATTGTAAATAGCCTTCCACATCGCTTGTTGGCAATTGAAGACGGCCGCATTGCTCGTGATGATGAAGAAGGAGTGTACGAATATGAAGGGTAGAACAATGAAACGTCATTTCACAGAAGCCTTTAAAAGTATCCAACGAAATGGATGGATGACAGTCGCAGCCATCAGTGCTGTAACCGTCACTCTGCTTTTAGTTGGAGGTTTCCTTGCTATTTTATTTAACGTCAACAAATTAGCTTCCGACATTGAAAACGATGTGAGCGTACGCGTCTACATTGATTTGGCAGCAGATGAAGAACAAGCCACCCTTTTAGGGGAACAATTAGCGGAGATAAGCGATGTCGATGAAGTCGAATTTAGAAGCAAAGATGCAGAACTGAGCCAAGTAGTCGGAAGTTACGGGGATGACTTCAACTTGTTTGAAGGTGACGACAACCCTCTCTACGATGTATACGTACTAAACACAACTTCACCTGAATTTACATCTAAAGTTGCGGAAGAAGCCGAACAACTTGACTATGTTGCCGATGTAAATTACGGAGGCGCAAAAGCAGACAAGTTGTTTGAGACGATGGATACTTTGCGAAATGTCGGTTCCATTATCGTCATTTCTTTGCTCCTTATGGCAGTGTTCCTCATCTCGAACACAATTCGCATTACCATTCTCTCACGTGGAACAGAAATTGAAATCATGAAACTAGTCGGAGCTACAAACTGGTTTATCCGCTGGCCTTTCCTTATTGAAGGAGCACTGATTGGTATTGTTGGTGCGCTGATTCCAGCAGCGATTTTATCCTTTGTTTATGTCAATGGATTTAACATTATCATGACCTATCTAGGCGGAACCTACTTCGCCTTGCTTCCAATCAATCCATTCTTGTTCCAATTGATTGCTTTAATGATTGGAATGGGCTTTTTAATTGGAAGTATTGGATCAATCTTATCCATTCGAAAATTCTTAGACGTTTAACACATCAGACACACACAAAATTGGGGAAACATGGAGGAAAGTACATTGAAAAAGACACTCTCAAAGTTAGTTATACTCTCATCATTAGGCATAACAGCATTTATGACACCGGTTCTTTCTGCGGAAGCATCATACGACCAAGGCATTAAAGAAACCACCCAAAAGCTTAACCAATTGGAATCAAAAGAAAAATCTGCGCAAGCACAATTGGAAGAGCTGACAAAAACAATTTCCGCTACAGCGAAAAAATCTGAAGAACTGATTGCTGAAATCCAAGAAACGACTGCACAGTTAGAAGCGTTACAAGAAGAAATCGATGCGTTGACAAAAGCCATCGCTGCACGTGAAGAAAAACTACAACAACAAGCCCGTGCGGTTCAAGTAACAGGTGACGCCACAAATGTGTTACAGTTCATTGTAGAAGCTGATTCTTTTGCGGATATTTTAGGACGCGTGGACATGGTTACTCAGTTGCTAGGTGCAAACAAAGACCTAGTGGAGCAACAAGTGTTGGATCAAGAAGCTGTTCGTGCAAAAGAAGCTGAAACAGAAAAGAAACAAGAAACGCAAATGCAGTTGGCTGCAGAATTGGAATCTAAGAAAGCAGACTTAGAGCAACAACAAGCAGAACAAGAGGTATTGGTGGCTTCTATTGCGTCTGAAAAAGCACAAGTTGCTGAGCAACGAGATGCCTATGTTGCACAACGTGCAGCTGCTGAATCACGTGTACGTGAAATGCAAGAAGCACGTACCGCAGCATCTCAAACATCTGCACGCTCTACTGCTGACACATCTGTTGCTCCTGAACAAAAAACAGAAGCTGCTGCGTCTGTTGCACCACCTGCAGCAAGTGGCTCTGTTATTAGCAATGCCTATTCGGTTCAAGGAACACGATATTCATACGGTGGCTCTTCCACATCTGGATTTGACTGTTCTGGTTTTACATCTTATGCGTACTCAAAAGCAGGCAAGTCTTTGCCACGTACCGCAAGAGGACAATACTCGTCTTCCACACGTATTTCAATGGCACAAGCACAACCTGGAGATTTAGTGTTCTTTAACCAAACAGGTACCATCGATCACGTAGGAATTTATTTAGGCAATGGACAATTTATTGGTTCACAATCTTCTACTGGAGTTGCGGTAGCCTCTGTTACATCAGGTTACTGGGCAAACAAAGTAGTTGGATTTGGTCGTAAATAAGATATACGTTTCTTCTATTCGTTTTCCCCAAGACAAGTAGACTAAAGAAGCTTACCAAAAGTTTATCAACGTAGATAAACAAAAGAAAACAGTAGAAAAATCGCGCACAGCCAGGTGCCTTTTTCACAATAAAAAACGTCTCTTTGATTAAACGTCAAAGAGACGTTTTTTTGTGATAGAAAAGAAATCTATACTAGATGAAGGACACCTTCAGTTGACATAGGGGTGTAGCCAATCCGCTAAGTAGAGGATGCTAAAGAAAAGAGTCTGATGGAAAAAAGAGGTAGTCCATGTTATATTAAGCTACATACAAGCTTTTGCAAAAAGAATATATACATACAAAGTGCACGTTTGTGTGCCTAAAACATAACGATAGTCTTTTTAATAGTATTCACACTGAGTGAGATGCTTTAAGAGGGTGTGTCCTTCTGTCCATCTAAACCTGTGTATACAATAGATACAGCGAACGTGCCTGAGAACGTCCTCAACAAAAAAGAGCAGCGAAAGGGAGTTGTCTACATGAATCAACGAATAGGAGCTATGATTGGCTTGTTTTTTTTACAACCATTGTTTTGGGTGGGCGTACTTGTTTCGTGGCGAACGGCCCACAAGCGAATTAGTCATGAACGAAAAACATTGCGTGTGGCTGTGTTTAAAGAAAAATACGAGATACGCAATTACCTGTTAAAGGGCTTAGGAGTGGGAATATTCGTCTCACTTATTGGCTCTTTCATTGGATTATCTCTTCCAATTGAAGTCTTTTTTGTGTATCAGGTATTGGCCATTCTTTCTTTGGTGGTTGGTTATCAATTCATCCACCCGTTGTTCACGCTGTCCTTAAGTACGCTACTGATACTAGGCTATTCGCTATTTTACGCGGAAAAACTCCCGGCTATGAGCCTTTTGAACAAGACACTTTTTGGCGCCTCACGTCGCTTTCCATTAGATATGTCTGGTTCTTTGTTAGGGATAATTGCCTTGGTGACAGTTGGAACAGGATTTCAGTTAATGCGTACAAAGAAATACCGCTTGTCTCCATTGTTTAGCAAGACGAAAAGAGGCAAAACGTTAGCGGGGTATGCGATGAATCCCTTCTGGCTTGTCCCAGTTGCATTGATTGTTCCAGCTCAACTCTTCACATCAGTGTTTCCGTGGTGGCCTGTGTTTACAATTGGGGCTACTTCTCATACCATCCTCTTTTTTCCACTTATAGTTGGTCTACACTATAAAATTCAAACCCAGTTTCCTGATGTAGCTGCGTATAAAATAGGGAAAGAGCTGGTAGGGGTAGGTATATTAGGTCTTCTTTTCGCTGGAGGATCTTTGTATGTCCCTGTTGTTGGACCTATTGGCTTGTTGGTTATGATCGGAAGTGGCCTCCTTGTTTTGTATCGTCATCGTTTGAGAGAAGACAACTGGGGGTTTGTGTACGCGCCTCATGAAGACGGTTGGAAAGTAGTCGGGGTTCGTCCGGATACATTGGCCGAGAAAATGGACATTGAACCAGGTGAAATTATACTGGAATGCAACCAATTCACGAAAGAACAAACAACAGATTTTTATGAAGCTCTCGCAAGCAATCGTGTGTATTGTAAGCTACGCATCAAGCGAACAGATGGGCAAATCAGATTAGCAGAAACCGCTATTTATGACGATGATTCGCATGATTTAGGCATTATCGTAATTGAAGATGCGCCTGTCTTAAACTAACAAATCGAAAAGCAACTCTAGATAAATTCATATTATCCAACAAACGTTTCACGTATATTAAAAGAAAAAAAGACCGTCATCCACGAAAAGTGTGGGACGGTCTTTTTTTCGGGTAGAAGCCAAAAAGGCCACTCCGTTGGATACATCAGTAAAAACGATTTGGGACTTAATATGTCCAACTTTTTAAGTCTTCTAAAGTAACAGGTTCTTCCACGTAATGATCCACATGAAAACCACTTAGAACAGAAAATTCTTTGTACAACAAGTCATACGCCGTAAGGTCTGTGTCAAAATTGTCTTCTGTTAAAGTAAGAATTAAAGCTTTGGTTTGAGCTTGTGTATCGCTGTCGAGTTCCCAGCTGTCTGGTCTCAAACGTCCTTCTTCGTCGTACTCTGCATGTTTACCATAAATCATGTCGCGGTAAATGCGGTCTTGATGCATGATGGGGCTTTCGTGGGTTCCTTTGTCACTCATCACTTTATAGAGGGCGATACAATAGACAGGGAAAAACGGAATAACTGAACTGGCTTTTGTGGTGACCGCAGTGGCTACTACAATGAGAGCTTTTCCTTCAATGTCTTCCAGTAACTCGTTGATGTCTTTGGCCTTTTCATCACAATCTGCTTTGGCACGTCCAAGTGTTCCGCCGCCATAATAAGGATGGTTGAGTTCAGAGCCAATGTAGGAATAGTTGGTAGTGAGCACTCCGTCTGCTAAGACATCCGCTTCTTTAAGGGCCTTCATCCATAAATACCAATCTTTGCCACCCATCACTTTAACGGTATCGGCAATTTCTTGGTCCGTTGCGGGGTCGAGTGTCTCTGTGTAAAACTCTTGTTTTTGCATATTGATATGAGGCCCTATAACAGGGTCGCCAATTGCTTTAATAGAAGAAGTATACATTTGGCCTGTATCTGGATCGACGCGGACTCCACTTGCTAAACTATAGACAACCAAGTCGACTTTTCCACCAAACTCTTTTTTGATGTAGTCAATTACATCTTGCTTGGTTTCGTGGCTGAATGCGTCTTGAACAAAGTTTTTGGCAATCAAGCCTTCTTTTTCAGCTGCTTCACGAAACGCAATGTTGTTATACCATCCGGCTGAACCTAAAGACCGCTCGCTTCGCGGACCTTTTTCAAAAGAGACACCAATGGTATCGGCCCCCGCTCCAAAGGCCAAGCTAATGCGTGTGGCTAGGCCATAACTAGAAGAAGCCCCAATGACCAATACTTTTTTAGGCGCTTCATAGGTGCCTTTTTCTTTTACGTAGTTAATTTGATTGTGTACTTCTTGTTTGCACCCAAGTGGGTTGACACTTAGGGAAATATTTCCACGTACTTTTTGTTCAAACGTCAACATAGATAAGTAGCCTCCATTCCATCTTGTATTCGCATACTACCAGAAAAATCATGCCAAAATGCATATTCAAGAGAAATTTAACGAATCCTTTAGAAGTAGAGGGTCACAAATAAGGATAGGAGTTAGTTGTCGCTCTGTACGAGGATTGTCAAACATGCCCTCTTATGATAGGATAGTCAAAATATACAAGAAGGGGATGGTTTCAATGGGGATGCACCATTATTTTAAAAGTTTAAGTGATTTAGAAATGATTTACCGATGTCCAGGGAAATTTAAATACCAAGAACACTCTGTTGCAGCTCATTCCTTTAAAGTCACCAAAATTGCTCAGTTTTTAGGGATAGCCGAAGAACAAGCAGGTACACCGGTTGACTGGCGAGCCTTGTATGAAAAAGCATTGAACCATGATTATCCAGAATTGTTTATGGGAGACATCAAAACGCCTGTAAAATATGCTGATCCACAACTGCGTGCCCATTTGGCCAACGTGGAAGAAAAAATGACCCATAATTTTATTGCCAATGAAATTCCAGATGCATTCCAAGACGTCTACAAACGCCTTTTTTCAGAAGGCAAAGACGACACCTTAGAAGGCAAGCTATTGTCCGTAGCGGATAAAGTCGATTTATTGTATGAATCGTTTGGAGAAATTCAACGCAACAACCCAGAGCCATTGTATACCGAAATTTATGAAGAATCGTTGCATACGATTTTAAGATTCAAAGAGTTGCAAAGTGTCCGGTATTTCTTGGCGGAAGTCTTGCCCGATATGTTGCGGGCAAACTTTATCAATCAACAAACCTTACAAGAACGTACCCAGTCAATCGTGGCTGCACATGAAGCAGAACACTTGTTCACATGAGCGGAGAAAGTATGCTAAACTAAAGATACGGGGAGGATGGGCCACGCCTATCCTCTTTTTTCCGCTAGTCTCCAAGACGTGGCTAGACACAATCACTCTAGTCGATTTTAAACTAGCAAACTGTCATACTAAAGAAGAAGACGAGACCATAGAAAAGGAAGTTATCTACATGGCAAATAAAAACATTGTTGTGCGGGGCGCACGCTCACACAACCTAAAAGACATAGATGTCACCATTCCGCGCGATCAATTAGTCGTCATTACGGGACTATCCGGGTCTGGGAAAAGTTCCTTGGCATTTGATACGTTGTATGCAGAAGGACAAAGACGCTACGTAGAAAGTTTGTCTGCGTATGCGAGACAATTTTTAGGCCAAATGGATAAACCAGACGTTGACAGCATTGACGGGCTGAGTCCAGCGATTTCGATTGACCAAAAAACAACGAGCAACAATCCTCGTTCGACTGTTGGAACGGTGACGGAAATCAACGATTATCTGCGTTTGCTGTATGCCAGAATCGGTACACCGATTTGTCCAAACGATGGGACGGTAATTTCAAGTCAAACGGTTGAACAAATGGTTGACCGTGTCATGAGTTATCCAGAAAAAACGCGCCTTCAAATTTTGGCGCCTATTGTAACGGGGAAAAAAGGGCAGCACAAAAAAATATTGGAAAAAATTAAAAAAAGTGGGTATGTTCGCATCCGCGTTGACGGCGAACTGCTAGATATTGCGGATGACATTGAACTAGAAAAAAACAAAAAGCATGACATCGCAGTAGTTGTAGACCGAATTGTTATTAAAGAAGGCATTCGCTCACGGGTGTTTGATTCACTGGAGACCGCGTTAGACTTAGCGGATGGATATGCCTTGTCAGACGTCATTGATGGCGAAGAAGAACTGTTTAGCGAGCACCATGCCTGTCCAAAGTGTGGATTTACGATGCCGGAACTTGAGCCACGCTTGTTTTCTTTTAACGCCCCATTTGGGGCTTGCCCAGAATGTGATGGACTTGGCACCAAACTTGAAGTCGATGTGGATTTAGTTGTACCAGACCGAACACTTTCATTGAAAGAAGGGGCATTAGTGCCGTGGGAACCCGTCAGTTCGACATATTATCCTCAGATGTTGGAACAAGCGTGTCACGCGTTTGGCATTGATATGGAGGTTCCGTTTGACACCTTGCCAAAAAATCAACAAGAGCTGTTGTTGCACGGGTCGGGAGCGGAGACGTTTCACTTTCATTATCACAATGAATTTGGCTCAGTTCGCGATACGACCTTGCCGTTTGAAGGCGTCCTTGTCAACATCAAACGGCGCTACCATGAAACAAGCAGTGATTTTACCCGCAGACAAATGCTTCAGTTTATGACTGAACTGAATTGTCCCGTTTGCAAAGGCAAGCGTCTGAGCCGAGAAGCTCTTTCTGTCAAAGTACAAGGCGCAGACATTGCCGAAGTCAGTGATTTGGCCATTAAAGACAGCCGAGTATTCTTTTCAAAATTAGATTTAACGGCCAATAACACGTTGATTGCGGCTCCAATTAAAAAAGAAATTTTAGACCGACTTGATTTTTTAGAAAATGTTGGGTTGGATTATTTGACCTTGAGTCGAAAAGCTGGAAGTTTGTCTGGTGGAGAAGCACAGCGGATTCGCTTGGCTACTCAAATTGGATCCAACTTATCTGGGGTCCTCTACATTTTAGATGAACCTTCGATTGGGTTGCACCAACGTGACAATGATCGATTGATTGAGTCGTTGAAGAAAATGCGTGATTTGGGCAATACATTAATTGTCGTTGAACACGATGAAGACACGATGCGAGCCTCAGACTATTTAATTGATATGGGCCCAGGTGCAGGTGAAAAGGGTGGCGAAATCGTCTCCAGTGGTACTCCACTTGAAGTGGAGCAAGACAAAGACTCCATTACCGGTGCCTATTTATCAGGACGAAAACGTATTCCTGTCCCAGCGGAGCGCAGAACAGAAAACGTTGGGACCGTTCGTATCACAGGCGCCAAAGAAAACAACTTAAAAAACATAACGGTTGACTTTCCGTTAGGAAAATTTATTGCAGTCACGGGTGTCTCGGGATCTGGGAAAAGCTCCCTAGTCAATGCGGTGTTGAAAAAAGCATTGGCGCATGAATTGAACCGATCCAAAAAAGTAACGGGCAAATTCACAGCTATCACCGGACACGAGCAATTAGAAAAAGTGGTTAGCATTGACCAAAGTCCGATTGGCCGTACTCCACGAAGCAACCCCGCCACATACACCAGTGTCTTCGATGACGTGAGAGATTTATTTGCCTCCACAAACGAAGCCAAGATGCGTGGCTACAAAAAAGGACGTTTTAGTTTTAACGTCAAAGGCGGACGCTGTGAAGCGTGCCGGGGGGATGGGATTTTAAAAATTGAAATGCACTTTCTCCCAGATGTGTATGTGCCGTGCGAAGTGTGTCGGGGAACCCGCTACAATTCTGAAACTCTTGAGATTCGTTACAAAGGCAAAAATATTGCCGAAGTTCTAGCAATGACCATCGAAGAAGCCACTGAGTTCTTTAGCAACATACCTAAAATCAAACGCAAACTACAAACGATTTTAGATGTTGGACTTGGATACGTGACGCTTGGGCAACCCGCTACCACTTTATCTGGAGGAGAAGCTCAACGGATGAAACTGGCAAGTGAGTTGCACAAACGCTCCAACGGCAAAAATTTTTATATTTTAGATGAACCCACTACTGGTCTGCATACAGATGACATTGCGCGCTTGTTGGTTGTGTTAAACCGATTGGTTGACAGTGGAAACACGGTGCTAGTCATTGAACACAATCTAGATGTGATTAAAACCGCAGACTATATTGTTGACTTAGGACCAGAAGGTGGCGACGGGGGCGGACAAGTAATTGCAACGGGTACCCCGGAAGAAATTGCGGACGTACCGGAAAGCTATACAGGCTTTTACCTCAAGAAAGTCCTAAATCGCACGTATAACTAAGAATGTTTTCTCAAAAAGAGAAAATATCGTTCTTTAGACCCATGACGTTTTTTTGTCTTTCATGCATACTAAAGGTATAGAAGACACGGATTTATACACATCCCTTCGTCCAGTAGCATGTTTCGTCCATATATAAGGAGGAATTATTCATGAAAGAACGTGAAAGAATCTTAGAATTAGTCAAACAAGGCATCCTCTCGACAGAAGAAGCCCTTGATTTATTAGAAACAATCGCCAAAAAAGAAACCAAAGCTTCAGTAGAAAAGGACTACGCACAACCTGATTATTCCACAGAATCTTCTTTTGACGCAAAAGAAGAACAGGCATCGACGGATGCACCCGAAGTCTTCGCCAATGAGACCGAAGACGGGTCAGATGAAGAAGATAAGACAGAGAGTCCACATGCACAACTTGAGCAGAAATTAGAAGCCCTCTCCAACGAAGCGGCTCGTTACTCAGTCAAATTGGATCAAGTGGAGAGCCGTTTGAAGGCCGTCACACGTACGATTCAAGACAAAGAAACCGAGCTGATTCATCTTCAAGCAATGGAAGATTTAGACGAACTTGAACAAGAGCCATCTACTGCATATCAAACGGTCCGCAAAGAACTAGACGTTCTTGAAGATAAGAAGCAGGCTCTTCTAGAAATGAAGGAAGAGACCTACGAACGGTTGCAATCGATTAAAATGGAACAGTGGTCCACCCAAGCCAAAAAAATTAAAGAACAGTTAGATGTTCCGGAAAATTGGAAAGAAGCGGCCTCTGGTGCGTGGAATCAGTTGAGTGAAACCATTTCGAAAGTTGGAACAGACGTATCCCAAACATTGAAAAAGACGTTTGAAAAAGTGTCCGACAATGTCGATTGGGAAGAGTGGAACATCAAAGTTCCAAGTTTAGTGTCTACGAAAGTATCAGAGACCTTTGTATTTCCAAACAGTTCTGCCACCATTTTGGACTTTAAATTGGCGAACGGAAATGTGACGATTCACTCTACCACGTCCTCGGACATCACTATTGAAGCGCAAATCAAAATTTATGGCGCGCTCGACGAACAAACGCCACTAGAAGCGTTCCATGAACGGGCGCGCATAGAAGAAAACGAAGAAGAATTGACCTTCCACGTACCCAACAAGCGGATTCGCTGTCACATCAAAGTATATCTTCCGGAAAGAGTGTATGATTACACTGCCATTCATGTATTGAATGGCCACATCACACTTGAAGAGTACCGTGGAAAAGACGTCTACGTTAAAAACACAAACGGTGATCTTCTTTTCCGAAAAGTAGATGCGGTCATGCTTGAGACAAAGGGCACCAATGGAGATGTCAGCATCAAAGATAGTGCACTTCGAGATGCATTGATTCATACCATCAATGGCGATTTGATCCTCCAAGGAGCATTAGACAACACACAAGCTTCTACGGTAAACGGGACCATTCGTGTCACACTAACTGGTTCTACTAGTACCCGTTTGGATGTCTCGTCTGTCAATGGGATGGTCAAAGTAGCCATTCCTTCTACGATGGAAGTCGATGGTGAGGTAGCGACCAATTTTGGACAGATTTACAGTCGTTTAAGCAACGAAGAAGTGGTGACGGAACAAACAGACAAAGCGCATAAAACAAGACGCTTTAGACGCATTGAAGAAGGAACCCCGCTTAAACTAACAGCGACATCCACAACAGGTAACATTTTATTGAAAGACTCAAGTGAGACGGAGTAACAACCGAATAAACACCTGAAAACGTTCCAACATTGAGATGCATTTAGAAACGAAGCAAAGGAGAGACAACCATGAAAAAACTAACAAAATCAAGAGAAGATCAAGTCTTGTTTGGTGTTCTTGGAGGACTTGGGGAATACTTCAACGTAGACCCTGTTTTCTTACGTGTAATATTTGTATTTCTCACGTTTATTGGGGTCGGTTCCACGATTCCTTTATACATTATTCTTGCTCTTGTGATGCCAGATGGTCCCAAAACTCATTCGTCTAGCAAGCCGAAAAAAGATTGGCGACAAGCTTTCCAGGATCAAAAAGATGGATACACACACAAGAAACGCAAACCAGCCGAAGACGTCGAAGAGGGCGACTGGAGTGACTTTTAATGAGATTAAATTGGTGGCAGCGCATACTCGTAAACGCTGTGATCTTTCTTGCCTTGGCAGGATTGATTAGTGGCTTTTACGTAGAGAGTATTTTTGTGGCAATTGGCGCAAGTCTTGTTTTAGGGTTGCTAAATGTTTTTATAAAACCCATTCTTGTCTTGCTCTCATTGCCGATTACGATTTTAACGTTTGGGTTTTTTAGTGTCATTATCAATGCGCTTATTTTGAATTTAACATCGGTGTTCGTTGGCTCTGGCTTTCAGTTTTCTTCCTTTGGGACAGCTTTATTGGTTACGATTTTGATGTCCTTTGTGAATGCTGTGCTGAGCACATGGTTATTTGACAAGTAAGCTGCCTAGCATGTTTGAGGCAAGAAACACGTGAACAAAAGTTAAAAAAAGAGCGAAGGCGGATGAGTCTTCGCTCTTTTTTTGTTGCAGACAAGAAGGAGTGAAAGTAAGGTGTAAGTAGTGCTTGAGAATGTGGTAAACTTACAGACATGTGTGAGTTCCAAAAAGGAGTCGAGAAAATCATGGCGAATGTGACTGTGCAAGAATTAGTGGATGCGATGGAAGACATCCGCGTTGTAAGTGGAAGTGCCTATTTAAACCGAAGCATTACGGTAAGTGACTTGTCTCGCCCGGCTCTTGAGTTGACCGGGTACTTTACGTATTACCCGCAAGATCGAATTCAGTTGTTTGGACGAACAGAAATTTCGTTTTCTTCGGGTATGACAGAAGACGAGCGATTGATGGTGATGCGCAAGTTGTGTCACCCAGAAACCCCTGCTTTTTTGATTTCAAGGGATTTAGAACCACCAAAAGAATTGATCCAAATGGCAGAAGAACACCACATTCCAGTGTTGGTCTCACGCCGCCGAACAACACGTGTGTCCATCAACGTGACCAATTTTTTAGAAGAGCGGTTGGCTGAGCGATTGTCTGTACACGGTGTCTTAGTAGATATTTATGGCATGGGTGTTTTGATTACCGGAGAAAGTGGGATTGGAAAAAGTGAGACGGCGTTGGAATTGATTCAACGTGGACACCGCCTAATTGCGGATGACCGAGTCGAATTGTATATGATGGACGAGCGACGTGTGTTTGGAGAGCCGCCCGAGATTTTGAAACACTTGATTGAAATTCGTGGGATTGGTGTAATTGACATTGTCAATTTGTTTGGGGTAGGGGCTGTGCGCAACAGCAAGGCAGTCAATTTAGTCGTAAAATTAGAATTGTGGGACAAAGCCAGGGAGTATGACCGCTTAGGGACAGAAACAGGAACGAGGACCATTTTTAACGTAGATGTGCCAGAAATTTCTCTGCCTGTACGAGAAGGGCGCAACTTATCCACAATTATTGAAATTGCGGCGATGAATCAACGTGCCAAAGAAATGGGCTACGATGCGGCCGAAACGTTCCAAAAAAACATTAGTGCATTAATTAAAAAAAATACACATCGAAAATGATAAAGGAGAGAGACAATGACAGAGATAGTAATAGGCGCATTAGACCCAATTGCCTTTAAACTAGGCCCACTGAGCGTAAGGTGGTATGGCGTGATCATTGGGGTAGCCATGTTTTTGGCAATTTGGCTGAGTACAAAAGAAGCAGAAAAGCGTGGGCTAAACGAAGAAGATATTATTGACTTGTCCCTATGGATGATTCCCATTGGGTTTTTAGGAGCCCGGTTGTATTATGTGTTGTTTGAATTTGGGTATTACGCCCAACGTCCCTTGCAAATCTTTGCGATTTGGGAAGGGGGATTGGCCATTTATGGAGGGCTGATTGCGGGAGCCTTTACGATTGTCTGGTTTTCAAAAAAACGTGCCATTCCGATTTGGTTGCTGTTAGATATTCTCGCACCAGCGGTGTTGCTTGCTCAATCGATTGGGCGTTGGGGAAACTTTATGAACCAAGAAGCACATGGTGAAGCTGTGTCGCGTGCATTTTTGGAATCATTGTTTTTGCCTGAATTTATCATCAAACAAATGAACATCAAAGGCACGTTTTACCATCCCACCTTTTTATATGAATCGTTGTGGAGCTTGTTGGGCGTCGTGTTGTTGTTGGCTTTCCGCCACCGCAAAGAGCTGTTTCGTCGTGGAGAAGTTGTCTTATCTTATGTGATTTGGTACGGAGCGGGACGTTTCTTTATTGAAGGAATGCGGACAGATAGTTTGTATGTCCCAGGAACACCTTTACGTATTTCACAAGCCCTTTCCTTAATTTTTGTCCTTGGCGCACTCGGACTTGTATGGTACCGTAGACGATACATTTATCCCGAAGTTCCGTACTATATGGAAGGAACCGATCCAGAGGTACGCTTGGAAAAAAGAATGAAAAACTAGACACACCACACGCACGAAAAAATACGAGGAGATTATCTCAAAGATACAGGCAAGCAATAGTGAGACATGTACGAATGCAACATACTTAAAAGGAATGGCAAAATAGAATCCCTTGAGACAAAGAAATTAAAAGAGGGCTCACTCAAAAGAAAGTTAACTCAGAAAGAAGAATGATCCACAAATAAGAAACAATTAAACAAATAGATCGCACGATCAACAAAGGAGTTTTGAATACGATGAAGAAGAAAATAGCTGTAATTGGAGCAGGTTCTTGGGGACTTGGACTTGCGACTGTTTTGCACCACAATGGACATGAAGCGAGATTGTATAGCAACATGCCTGCACAAATTGAAGAAATCAACACAAAGCATACAAGTGAGCACTTCTTGCCAGGAGTCGCTCTTCCAGAAGATTTAAAAGGCTACACGAATTTGGCAGACGCGCTAGACGGAGTATCGGTGGTCTTGTTTGTTGTCCCTACAAGTGCCATGCGTGGAGTCGCCAAAGAAGTAGACGCGTTGCTGACAAAGCCAGTTTTGATAGTACATGCCAGCAAGGGATTGGAACAAGGAACACATAGTCGTTTGTCCCTTGTATTGGAAGAAGAAATTAGTGCAGACAAACGAACTGGTCTAGTCGTTTTATCTGGTCCGAGTCACGCGGAAGAAGTGGCTGTCAAAGACGTCACGACTATCACCGCTGCCTCCATTGATAAAGAAGCGGCCAAAGAAGTCCAAGCGCTCTTTTTAAATGAGTTTTTCCGTGTTTACACAAACGAAGACGTGATTGGAGTTGAAATAGGTGGCGCGTTGAAGAACATTATTGCGGTTTGTGCCGGTGTACTAAGTGGATTAGGCTATGGTGACAATGCCAAAGCCGCATTGATGACTCGTGGCTTAGCTGAAATTACGCGCCTCGGGGTTGCGTTTGGCGCAGACCCCATTACCTTTTTGGGCTTGAGCGGGATGGGCGATTTGATTGTGACCTGTACAAGCACACATTCACGGAATTGGCAAGCAGGATACAAGCTGGGGCAAGGACAAACACTTGACGAAATAATGGGAACCTCTAAAATGGTGGTGGAAGGGGTCTTTACAACAAAAGCTGCCTATGAATTGGCCAAGGAAAAAGGAATCTCGATGCCTATTACAGAAGCTTTGTACCAAACCCTTTATGAAGAGAAAAATCCAGCAGATATGATATCCTTATTGATGAAGCGAGAAGGAAAATCTGAATAAGTGAAAGGGGTCTCTATATGAAAAAAGTACGCAAAGCCGTTATTCCCGCTGCGGGACTCGGGACACGCTTTTTACCCGCAACCAAAGCGACTCCAAAAGAGATGCTGCCGATTGTTGACAAGCCAACGATTCAATTTATTGTCGAAGAAGCGCTCCAATCAGGAATCGAAGATATTTTGATTATTACAGGGAAAAACAAACGCCCGATTGAAGATCATTTTGACTCGAATCCTGAATTGGAAGACAACTTACGCGACAAAGAAAAAGATGAATTGCTTAAACTTGTGGAAGAAACCACAGGGTTAAACATGTATTTTACGCGCCAACCGTATCCAAAAGGATTGGGACATGCGGTCCTCCAAGCGAAAGCCTTTGTTGGAGACGAACCGTTTGTGGTGATGCTTGGGGATGATTTAATGGAAGATGACGTTCCCTTAACCAAACAGTTGATGCAGGCGTATGAAGAAACGGGTTCGTCTGCCATCGCGGTGATGAAAGTACCTAAAGAAGAAACCTCTAAGTACGGAATCATTGCCCCGAAAGGTTCTGCCAAAAATAAATTGTATGAAGTAGATGCTTTTGTGGAAAAGCCGACACCTGAAGAAGCACCGAGTGATTTGGCGATTATTGGCCGCTACTTGCTGACACCCGACATCTTTTCCATGTTGGAGACGCAAGCACCAGGTGCCGGTGGAGAAATTCAACTCACCGATGCCATAGACCGATTGAATAAAACACAACCAGTTTACGCAAAAGAATTTACAGGCACGCGTAATGATGTCGGAGACAAATTTGGGTTTATGAAAACAAGTATTGAGTATGGTCTCAAGCACCCAGAAATTAAAGATGAATTGACTGCGTATGTCTTGTCTTTAGCAGATGATTTGAGACAAAGTTAACCACGCATAAAAGTGCGCTTTTTCTTGTCAAAGAAAAGCGTTCTTTTGTCTGAAAAAAAGAAACGAATGATACCATGTACCATTTCGTTAGATGAGGATGAGCAACATGAACAAGCTAGAAAAAAGAATTGTGCCACTCGTTCCAAGTAGTGAGTTGTACTACGAACGCGGAGGACAAGCATTTGACGTCGGGGAGATTGATCAGGCAACCCATTGCTTTGACCGCGGAGCGAGTTTGTGCGAGACAGAAGAAGAATGGGCTTACGGCATGTGTCAAGTCGCTTTGTTGGAACAATATGCTGGCCGGTTTGAGGCATCGATGGCTATTTTTGAAAACGTCTTGAAAGTCCAAGCGTCTACGTATCCAGAGATGTTGTATTTTCAAGCCAATAACTATGCCTATTTAGAACGCTACAACCACGCACTTTCTTTGGCCAATTACTATTTAGCCTGTCATCCTGACGGCGAATATGCACAAGAAGCACGTGAATTTGTAGAGACAATTCAAGCTGAAGGGCTCGTGTTTCCACGCTAGAGGTTTACTTACAAAAAATAAGTGTTATAATAGTAAGTAAGAAGCAAGATGGAAGGGGTTTGACGATGCAAACGTTAGAAAAAATATATGATGTAATTGTCTTAGGCGCAGGTCCTGGAGGCATGACCGCAGCACTTTATGCGTCACGCTCCAATTTAGACACGTTGTTGTTAGAGCGTGGTCTGCCTGGTGGACAGTTAAACAACACAGCTGAAATTGAAAATTACAGTGGTTTTAAAAAGATAACTGGACCTGAATTAGCAGTCAACATGTTTGATGGCGCTCAAGGATTTGGAGCCGAGTATGAATACGCAAACGTCCAAAAAGTCGTAGACAAAGGCACATACAAAGAAGTGATCACCGATGACAAAGTCTACCGTACTCGTGCGGTGATTGCCTCAACAGGAGCCGAACACAGAAAGTTAAACGTAACCGGAGAAGACTCTTATAGTGGAGGCGGTGTGTCATACTGTGCCGTTTGTGATGGTGCTTTCTTTAAAGGCAAAGACATTGTCGTTGTCGGTGGGGGAGACTCTGCGGTTGAAGAAGGAACCTACTTGACACAATTTGCTAAAAGCGTCACGATCATCCACAGACGAGATGAACTTCGTGCACAACAAATTTTACAAGAACGTGCCTTTAAAAATGAAAAAATACACTTTATTTGGGATTCTGTCGTTGAAGAGATTACCGGAAATGGCAGCAATGTGACCGGTGTTCAAATCAAAAACGTTAAAACTGGCGAAACCAGTCACGTTGACACAGACGGGGTCTTTATCTACGTAGGAGTCTTGCCAAATTCAGAAGCCTTTAGTGATCTTGACATTACAGATGCCGAAGGTTGGATTGAAACCAACGAAGTCATGTCCACACGTGTTCCTGGTATTTATGCCGTGGGAGACGTACGCCAAACACCTCTTAGACAAGTCGCAACGGCTGTTGGAGATGGAAGTTTAGCTGGAAACGATGTCTTTAGTTATGTGGAAGAATTAAAAGAGCGTTTAGCAGAAACGAAGTAAAGAAGTTGAAAGAGCGGGAGCATTCTCCCGCTCTTTTTTTTATGAAACAGTCTAGAAACATGCTATACTTAAGGGGAAAACTAACGAAAGGTTAGAGAAGAAAAGGATGATGACAGTGAACTGGAAAGAGACGTATGCAGAATGGGCCGAACATGAAAAACTAGATCCAGAAATGAAAAAAGAACTCCAAAATTATACAGAACAAGAGCAAAAAGAAGCTTTTTATGCTCCCCTAGAATTTGGAACTGCCGGGATGCGCGGTCTTTTAGGTGCGGGAATCAACCGCATGAACGTATACACGGTTCGTCAAGCTACCGAAGGCTTGGCTCGTTTGATTGAGGAAAAGGGCCCAAAAGCCAAAAAACAAGGTGTTGTGATTGCGTACGACCCAAGGCATTACTCCGCTACATTTGCGTTAGAAGCAGCCAAAACGCTAGGAGCGCATGGCATCCGGAGTTATGTGTTTGAAGAGTTGCGTCCGACCCCTGAGTTGTCTTTTGGCGTCCGCCATTTAAAGGCAGCTGCGGGAATTATGATTACAGCAAGTCACAACCCCGCTGCTTACAACGGCTTCAAAGTGTATGGACCAGACGGTGCCCAGATGCCGCCAGTGGATGCCGATAAGTTGACGTCCTTTGTGCGTGCCATTCAGCATCCTTTGGACATTCCTGTTGTGGAAGAGGCGACTTTACGTGAGACAGGTTTGTTGACTATGATTGGACAAGACGTAGACGATGCGTACCTACACAAGATGCGCACCGTCACCCAAGACTCTGCGTTATTGGAGCGAATGGGGAGTACGTTGTCTGTTGTGTTTAGTCCGTTACATGGAACGGGGCATATGCTTGGAGTGAAGGCGTTAGAACAAGCCGGTTTTTCAAACGTACACGTCGTGGCCGAACAAGCAGACCCCGAACCTGAGTTTGGCACAGTCCGTTCGCCTAATCCAGAAGACCCAGAAGCATTTGCGTACGCTATCCAACTAGGGAAAAAGTTTGACGCCGATTTATTAGTCGCAACCGATCCAGATGCAGACCGCTTAGGCATCGCAGCCAAAACGTCTACTGGCGAGTATGAGGTTTTAACAGGCAACCAAATAGGGGCTTTGCTGCTGGAGTACATTTTAACTGTACATAAAACAAAGCAGACGCTTCCGTCGAACGGTGTACTTGTGAAATCCATTGTCTCCAGTGAATTGCCAGCGGAGATTGCCACGCGATATGGCATCGCTACAGAGAATGTGTTGACTGGATTTAAATTTATTGCAGAAAAAATTGAAGCATATGAACAAACAGATGACTATACATTTTTGTTTGGTTTTGAAGAAAGTTATGGGTACTTGATTCAACCATTTGTACGTGACAAGGACGCCATTCAAGCACTGGTGCTTGCATCTGAAGTTGCGGCATACCATAAAGAACAAAACCGGACATTGTTTGATGCGTTAGACCAGTTGTACCAAGAGTATGGCTACTACGAAGAAAAAACACTTTCGGTTACGATGGATGGATTAGACGGTGCGGAAAAGATTGCCCAAATCATTGCGTCGCTCCAAGACACGCCGCCTTCTTCTTTTGCTGGACAAGAAGTGCGTGTGCGAGAAGACTACTTAAAAGGAATACAGACGACTCAAGACGGTACCCAAAGACCACTTGGATCCCCTCTTGCGGCTGCTTTAAAGTTTCATTTGGCAGACGGTAGTTGGATTGCGATTCGTCCGTCAGGTACCGAACCAAAAATAAAAGTATACTTGGCTGTAAAGAGCCCAACCAAAGAAGAGGCTGTGACTAAGTTAGCCAAATTGGAAACAGAGATGACCCAAATTCTTGAGTAAACCAAAAGTGCGCAATTGAATACAAGAAAGGAAAAAAGAGGATGTCGCATGTGGATCCTCTTTTTTATGTACAAAAGAAGGCCGTTATACGTGTGTGTTCGCACACACCAATCGATAGACCTGTACATGACACACCCGGAACGTTATACTAACAGAAGCGTGGGTGATCAAAGAGAAGAGGGATAGGGAATGGATGAGCATGTTGAAATTTTCATTATTACGGGAATGAGTGGAGCTGGAAAAACAGTGGCCATGCAGAGTTTTGAAGATATGGGGTATTATTGTGTAGACAATATGCCTCCAGCTTTGTTGCCCAAATTTTGGGAGTTGATCCATGAAAGAGGCGATGAAAACAAAATTGCTTTGGTGATGGATTTACGCTCTGGTGATTTCTTCGAAGAGCTAGAACAGTCGCTTGACACTCTTCGCCGTCATTCATTTGTGACAACCCGAATTTTGTTTATGGATGCTACGGATGAAGAGTTGGTCTCTCGCTACAAAGAAACCCGTCGTTCCCATCCGATGGCACCCGATGGTCGTTTGACCGAAGGCATTCGTCTAGAGCGAGAGCAATTACAATCCATTAAAGAAAAATCAGAGTTGGTTCTAAATACTACTGATGTCAGTCCAAGAGAACTAAAAGGAAAAATCATGACTCAGTTTGCGGAGTTGACAGAATCCGTGTTCCAAGTTCAATTTGTGTCGTTTGGTTTTAAATACAGCGTACCCATCGACGCAGATATTGTGATGGACGTTCGGTTTCTACCGAACCCGCATTACATCGATGCGCTTCGTCCGCAAACTGGTCAAGACAAAGCGGTCTATGACTATGTGATGAGTCAACCCGAAACAGAAATCTTTTATACGAAATTTACTGATTTGTTGGATTTTTGTCTTCCAGGTTATCAAAAAGAAGGCAAACAAACTGTGACAATTGCGATTGGTTGTACAGGGGGCAAACACCGTTCGGTTGCGTTAATCGAACGTATCGCAACTAGATTTAAAGAAGCTGGGTACATTACCCACATTACTCACCGAGACAAGTCTCGGGTAAAGGAGTCTGTGAATCGGTCATGAAACAGCTACCAAAAGGCAAAAAACCACGCATTACCGTTGTGGGTGGGGGCACCGGACTGCCCGTTTTGTTGCAAAGTTTAAAAGAAAAAGATGCAGATGTGACCGCGATTGTGACAGTAGCAGACGATGGCGGCAGCAGCGGCTTGTTACGCGAAGCCTTTAATGCAGTCCCACCTGGAGATTTGCGAAATGTCCTTGTCTCGTTGGCTGATTTGCCGGCTGCGTATGCTGATATGTTTCAATATCGGTTTCATCCAGATGTGGATTTATTAGGAAACCATTCATTAGGAAATTTGATTATTGCAGCGATGGCGGAGCAAACAGGCAATATTTATACAGCTATTCAACTGTTGTCTCAAATGATGAACGTCAAAGGACACGTCTACCCGGCCGCCGAAGAACCTGTTGTGCTGCATGCTGAATTTAGCGATGGGTCGTGTTTGTCGGGGGAATCTAAAATCTCTAAAGCACGAAAAAAAATCAACCGTGTCAGCGTGTCAGCCAGTGACGCGAGCCACACAGTAAAAGCGGGGAAAAAGGTTATTTCATCTATTATGAATGCCGATTTAGTCGTCTTAGGGCCAGGAAGTTTGTATACAAGTATTATTCCCAATTTATTAGTCAAAGGAATCCCACAGGCCATTAAAAAGTCCAAAGCTAAGGTTATTTATATTGGTAATATTATGACTCAGCCTGGTGAGACCACAGG
>CAYZZA010000006.1:19296-39212 GCA_964482685.1 uncultured Carnobacteriaceae bacterium | reverse complement strand
GTTGGAGAACGTACACGTGAAGGAAATGACTTGTATTACGATATGAAAAATTCTGGTGTTATTGACAAAACAGCTCTTGTGTTTGGTCAAATGAACGAACCACCTGGTGCTAGAATGAGAGTTGCTCTTTCTGGTTTGACCATGGCTGAGTACTTCCGTGATACCGAAGGACAAGACGTTCTCTTGTTCATCGATAACATTTTCCGCTTTACTCAAGCTGGTTCTGAAGTTTCTGCTTTACTTGGACGTATTCCAAGTGCGGTAGGATACCAACCAACTCTTGCTACTGAGATGGGTCGTCTCCAAGAACGTATCACATCAACGAAAAAAGGATCCATTACATCTGTTCAAGCTGTCTACGTTCCAGCGGATGACTTGACAGACCCAGCGCCTGCAACAACCTTTGCTCACTTGGACGCAACAACAACATTGAACCGTGCCATTTCTGAGCTAGGTATTTATCCTGCTGTAGACCCATTGGACTCTACATCTAGAATTCTTGACCCAGCTGTTGTTGGAGAAGAACACTACAATGTAGCCCGTGGAGTACAACAAATTCTTCAAAAATACAAAGAATTGCAAGACATCATTGCTATTCTTGGTATGGATGAATTATCCGAAGAAGATAAAGTAACGGTAGGTCGCGCAAGACGTATTCAACGTTTCTTGTCACAAGGATTCCACGTTGCAGAACAATTTACTGGGAAACCAGGACAATACGTGCCACTTCATGAAACAATTCGTGGATTCAAAGAAATCTTAGAAGGTAAGCACGACAACCTTCCAGAATCTGCGTTCATGCTTGTTGGAACAATTGACGAAGCAATTGCAAAAGGAACTCAAACGCAGCAATAATAAAGGGATGATAATATGGCTTCAACCTTTCCACTTGAAATTGTAACACCGGATAAAATGTTTTTTGAAGGTGACATTGAAATGGTTAGTGTGTCAGGAACGGAAGGTCAATTAGCAATTTTAAAAGATCATATTCCGTTAGTCACCCCTCTTGCTGTGGGCAAAGTTCGCATTAAACAAAATGGCGAAATCAGAGAAGCAGCTGTAGCAGAAGGATACTTGGATGTTAGCAAAGATAAAGCAACCATTGTAACTGACGCAGCAGAATGGCCTGGTGAAATCGACATTGAACGAGCAGAGCTTTCCAGAAAAAGAGCCGAAGCACGCTTAACCGAAAAATTAAACACAATGGATTTTGAACGAGCAGAAAATGCTTTGAAACGTGCTATCAATAGACTTGAATTAGGGAAATTAAGAAAATAATGAACTGTTTCATGTTTAATGAGTGACCGTTTTCATAAATCCATAATTGTATAAGAAAAGCAGTCTTTGTTCATCTCATTGGGCAAAGGCTGCTTTTCTTTCAACTTAAAATACGCCTAGAACAGGTTATCTTTTGTCGGTATTTGTGATACACTGAAAGAACATCATTATGAATAGTTTATTTGGAAAGGGTCGTCGTATGAGCGAGAGAGGGTTGCTAATTGTTCTTTCCGGTCCATCTGGTGTTGGAAAAGGAACAGTAAGAAAAAGATTGTTTGAGACACACGGGAATGATTTTGAGTACTCGATTTCTATGACTACTCGTCCACAACGTGAAGGCGAGATTGACGGTGTCGATTATTTTTTCAGAACAAAAGAGGAATTTGAGTCCCTAATTAAAGAAAAAGGGTTGCTTGAATACGCGGAATATGTTGGAAATTATTACGGAACACCGCTGGAGTATGTAAATGATACGCTTGATCAAGGAAAAGACGTTTTTTTAGAGATTGAGGTTCAAGGAGCACTACAAGTAAGAGAACGCATGCCAGAAGGAGTCTTCATCTTTTTGTCGCCACCTGATCTAGACGAATTAAAGTCCCGGATTACTGGAAGAGGGACAGATTCGACAGAAATAATCGGTGCACGCATGAAAAAAGCAATTGAAGAATTGAAAATGGTACGTCATTATGACTATATCGTTGAAAATGACGCAGTTGAACATGCTGTAAAAAAAATAAAAATGATTATTGCGAGTGAGCATTTAAAAGTAAGCCGCATACTCGATGATTATTCAGCTATTATTAAGGAGATGGAATAAACATGCTTTATCCTACTATTGACAATCTTTTAGAAAAAATTGATTCTAAATATTCACTCGTCGTTCTAGCAAGTAAAAGAGCAAGTGAACTCAGACATGGAGCTACTCCGGCAATGGAAGAATACAAATCCATTAAAAATGTTGGGAAAGCACTTGAAGAAATCGCAGCAGGTGATTTAATTTTAAAAAAAGATACGACAAATACGAAAGCATAAAAAAATAGACCTGTGCTGTGCTCAAAAACAATTTGTTTAGAGCACTTTTTTTTATTTAAATACCTAGGAAATGAGCGAAATATGTTTTTTTCTAGTAAACTATGAATAAACTAGAAAAGGAACTATAAATGAAAAGGGTGGTTTTATGTCGCTCCAAAATAAAAACATTGCGGTATATATTAGTGGAGGCATTGCTGCGTACAAAACAGCGGAACTTGTGAGACTCTTGATTAAAAAAGGGGCACATGTTCAAGTTGCTATGACAGAAGCAGCCGCTGAGTTCATCTCTCCGTTAACACTGGAAGTCTTGAGTAAAAAACCGGTCTACACACATTTATTTGAAAAAGGACCTGCTGATCATGTTCCTCACATCCAGATGGCAGATTGGGCGGATTTATCTTTGGTTGTGCCCGCTACAGCCAATACAATCGCAAAACTAACGTGGGGATTAGCAGATGACTTTGTCTCTACATCTTTATTGGCAGCATCTTCTCCTGTAGTGATTGCGCCTGCAATGAACACACACATGTGGCACAATCCAGCTACGGTTGAAAATATTCGTCTGTTAAAAGAACGAGGCCTATATATAATTGAACCCGATCGCGGTTTTCTAGCAGAAGGCTATGTCGGGAATGGACGATTAGCTGAATTGTCTCGTATCGTAGAGGAAACAGAGTGCTTTTTTCAAACACAAGTCGGCAGTTCTCGCTTACAAGGAAAAAAAGTATTGATTACATCCGGAGGAACGAAAGAAGCAATTGACCCAGTCCGTTACATCACCAATAAGTCATCTGGAAAAATGGGGCATGCGTTGGCATTAGCCGCGCGAAATGAAGGTGCAATTGTAACACTTGTCAGTGCAAGCGCCCTCCCTATTCCCCTAGGTGTAACAGGGATACAAGTCACAACATCAGAAGAAATGAGACAAGCGGTCTTGGCTGAATTTGAGGATTCAGATATTGTAATCATGGCTGCTGCCGTGTCTGATTATCGTCCTGTTCATTACAACACAGAAAAAATAAAGAAAAATGAAGCCCTATTCCAATTGGAATTAGAAAAAACAAAAGACATTTTAACTGAATTGAGTACTTTGAAAAAAGAACAATACATCGTTGGATTTGCAGCTGAGACAACAGATATCAAAAAGTATGCATTGAAAAAATTGAAAACAAAAAAATTAGACTTAATTGCGGCTAATGATGTCAGCAAAAAAACGGCTGGTTTTGATGTAGATACGAATGAAATCTATTTATATACAAAAGAAGAAGAAGAGTATCTCCTTCCGTTGGACACAAAAGAACGAATATCTAGAGAAATTGTTCGGTTTATTTCAGAGAAAGTAAAAGAACAGTAAGGAGGGTATCGATGGCGTTTATTGCCAAAGTAATCGTGGACGTACCTGTTATGCAAACAAACAAGCCATATGATTACCTCATACCAGATTCGTTTGTAGAGGCGT
The DNA here is from genome assembly GCA_964482685.1 of uncultured Carnobacteriaceae bacterium. Lineage (GTDB taxonomy): Bacteria > Bacillota > Bacilli > Lactobacillales > Carnobacteriaceae_A > CAYZZA01. The sequence continues at coordinate 35,443 of CAYZZA010000006.1, read as the reverse complement.
TAAAGCCTGGAATGAGAGTAGTCGTGCCGTTTGGGCGTGGGGGACGAAAAGTTCAAGGATTTGTTGTGGCGATTTCTTCTTCTGCCTCTTATTATGGAAAAATGAAAGAAGTAAGCGGGATTATGGATTTAGATCCTGTATTGACTGAAGAATTGCTCGAATTAGGCAAAGAAATGGCCTTTTCTACGTTTAGTTTTCAAATAAGTTGCTTTCAGACGATGTTGCCATCTGTAATGCGAGCCAAGTATCAAAAATACATTCGGATTCTTGAGCCCGCTTCTTCTCTATTAAGAGATGAGTATGCAAACAACGCTCAGCTTATTCCGTGGCAAAAAGCAGAAGAGCAAGGAGACTTGCCTTATTTTATGCATCTACAAAAACAAGGTGTTGTGGACGTGTACTATGATGTCAAAGACACGCGCACCAAAAAGAAAGTGAGGCACCTTCAAATTCTCCTGTCTGTATCAGAATTAAAAAATGAAGAAGCTCTTCTTGGTAACCGAGCACCCAAGCAAAAAGAGTTGCTTGGCTATTTGATAAATCACCCAGACTCCCTGTTGGGGTATCAAACAGTGGTGTCAGACGGATTTTCATCTGGCATTTTGCGGGAAGCAGAAAAGAAAAACTGGATTCAATCTGTTTATATAGAAGAATACCGTGATCCTTTTGAACACCAAACGTTTGAAACCAGCATTCCTTTCCAATTGAATCAAGAACAAAAGCATGCTTACGAAGCCATAAATCAATCGATTGAGGCGGATGAACATCGTGTTTTTTTACTAAAAGGGGTCACTGGCAGTGGAAAAACAGAGATCTATTTACAAAGTATTGCGGATGTGTTGAAAGAAGGAAAAAGTGCCCTCATGCTTGTTCCTGAAATTTCGTTGACTCCCCAGATGGTTTCTCGGTTTAAAGGAAGATTTGGAGAAGAAGTCGCCGTGCTGCACAGTGCTCTTTCTGAAGGAGAAAAATACGATGAATGGCGAAAGATTCATCAAGGGGAAGCCAAGGTCGTGGTTGGGGCGCGCTCATCTGTGTTTGCGCCTGTTAAAAAACTAGGACTCGTGATCATTGATGAAGAACACGAAAATAGCTACAAGCAAGAAGAAAATCCACGCTATCATGCCCGTACAGTAGCCATATGGCGGGCCAACTACCACAACTGCCCAGTCATTTTAGGAAGTGCTACGCCTTCTTTAGAGTCTAGAGCGCGTGCAACCAAAAATGTGTACACGTTATTGGAATTAAAAGAACGGGTAAACCAAGCTCCATTGCCACCTGTGGCCGTGATTGATATGCGAAAAGAAGCAGAGGCTGGGAACTATTCCATTTTTTCGACGAAACTGCAAGCGGGGATTCAAGAACGGTTAGACAAAAACGAGCAAGTAATTTTGTTGTTAAATCGACGCGGGTATTCATCTTTTATGTTGTGTAGAGATTGTGGATTTGTATTGCAGTGCCCAAATTGCGATATTTCGCTGACCTTGCATAAAGACTCCAATAGCATGAAGTGTCATTATTGTGGGCACCAAGAACGGACGCCCACACAATGCCCGCAATGCACAAGTAAAAGTATTCGTTTTTTTGGAACAGGTACCCAAAAAGTGGAAGATGAGCTGAATCAGCTATATCCGGACACAAAAGTCATTCGGATGGATGTCGATACGACGCGTAAAAAAGGCTCTCACCAAAAATTATTGGCTATGTTTGAAAAAAAAGAAGCCCATATTCTATTAGGCACGCAAATGATTTCTAAAGGACTTGATTTTCCAGAAGTCACATTAGTTGGTGTCTTAAATGCCGATACGGCTATGTCTTTGCCTGATTTTCGCTCGAGCGAAAAAACCTTTCAACTGTTGACTCAAGTAGGGGGGCGGGCTGGACGAGCGGATTTGACTGGAGAAGTGATGATTCAGACTTATAATCCTGAACATTATGCGATACAATTAGCGAGTACCCATGATTTTGACCAATTTTATTTGAAAGAAATGTCCCTACGACACTTGGGGAATTATCCTCCATACTACTATATGATTCAATTATCAGTGAGTCACGAAAAAGAAGTAGAAGCAGCACGTAAAATGGCTGAATTTACTGACTTTATTAAAGATAGTATGAGCTCAGATGCGATTGTGCTAGGGCCATCTCCAAAATCATTGGCTCGTACAAAAAATAGATACCATTATCAAACATTGATTAAATACAAACATGAACCAGAACTGATTCATAAATTACATGAATTGCTTCAAAAAACACAAAAAGAACAAGCCAAGGGATTGTATATTTCGATAGATCCAAATCCTTTGCAGTTTTATTAAGTACTAGAGTATGTATAGAAAAGAGTGTGCAGGATGGAAAAAATAGTATTTATGGGAACGCCTGAGTTCTCTGTCCCTATTTTAAAAGCTTTAACGAAACAATATGATGTGGTTGGTGTCGTTACGCAACCAGACAGACCAGTGGGTCGGAAAAAGGTTATTACGCCCACTCCTGTTAAAAAGGCCGCAGAGGAGCTAAATATCCCTGTTTTGCAACCGGAAAAACTGACGGGCTCAGACGAGATGCTCTATATTATAAATGAGCTTCAACCCGATTTGATTGTGACCGCTGCTTTTGGTCAGTTTTTGCCAACTAAATTGTTGAATGCGCCCAAGTATGGAGCCGTCAACGTTCATGCCTCTTTGTTGCCAAAATATAGAGGAGGTGCGCCCATTCATTATGCAGTCATGAATGGGGATGCTGAAACCGGGATTACCATTATGTATATGGAAAAGAGAATGGATGCAGGTGACATTCTTCGTCAACGTGCCATTCCTATCGAAGAAACAGACGATACAGGTACTTTGTTTGATAAGCTGAGTCTTGTTGGACGTGACTTATTGCTTGAGACGTTGCCTGATTTGTTTGCAGGAACCATTCAACCAATCAAGCAAATAGAAGAAGAAGCGACTTATTCGCCTAACATTACACGTGAACAAGAAGAAATTGAGTGGTCAGCCCCGGCACAAGACGTTCGAAATAAAGTAAGAGGATTGCGTCCATTTCCAGGAGCATTTACGTATTGGAGAGAAGATCGTTTCAAAATTTGGGATGTTTGCGTTGAAGACCAGCAGACAAACCACGCGCCTGGAACCATTATCGGGTATACAAACAACCGCATTCACGTTGCCAGTGGGGAAGGAACCGTCTTAGCGTTATGTGCAGTTCAACCAGCTGGAAAAAGTCGTATGAGTGTAGAGACCTTTCTACTTGGAGCAAGCAACCTGATACAAAAAGGAGAAAAATTTGGGAAATAAATTAAAACAGACACCACGTTATATTGCGATGGAAATCTTGGATAATATCGAAAAAAGAAAGTCCTTTTCAAACATTGAATTGGATCAAGCATTAAATACGCACAATTTGATTCCAGCTGATGTTGGATTGGTGACCGAATTGGTCTATGGTGTGACTCAGCGAAAATACACATTGGATTACTACTTAGAACCGTATATTCGTAAGCCAGAAGAATTAGAAAAATGGGTCCGTCAATTGTTGCGTCTATCCGTGTATCAATTGGTTTATTTAGATAAAGTGCCGGCACATGCTATCGTCAATGAAGCAGTAAAAATTTCAAAAGAAAAAGGGCATTCGGGTACATCTGGCTTTGTGAATGCAGTCATGCGGAACATTCAGCGAGATGGCATCCGAAAATTAGATGCATTAAAAAACCCAATCAAACGTATGAGCATTGAATATAGTGTGCCAGAATGGCTTGTTCAAACATACGTTGCCGAGTTAGGCCAAGACGAAGCTGAAGTGCTGTTTGCCTCTCTCCTTGAGACTAGCAAATCAAGCTTGCGTGTCAATCCGTCTGTGAATACAGTAGAAAAAGCACAGCTTGCTCTTCAAGAAGATGGCTTTGACACGGAGGAAAGCTTGTTGTCTCCTATCGGTCTTGTGGGAGAATCCGGGCGCTTTGCAGCATCAGCTCTGTTCAAAGAAGGGGGCATCACCATTCAAGATGAGACCTCCATGTTGGTTGCGCCTACATTAGACGTGCAACCCCATCACGTTGTGCTAGATGCATGTGCTGCCCCAGGTGGCAAGACCACACACATTGCTTCCTATCTATCCAAAGAAGCAGGTGGAAAAGTCGTTGCACTGGACTTACATGAAAAAAAATTACGTTTTATTCAATCAAACGCCAAACGCTTGCACCTACAAGATGTAATTGAAACAAAAGCCTTGGATGCCCGTCACGTGGCGGATGTGTTTGAATCAGAAACCTTTGATCGTATTTTAGTCGATGCGCCGTGTTCGGGACTTGGATTGATGCGTAGAAAACCAGATATTAAATATTCTAAAACACATACCGACATTTTGTCCTTGGCAAACGTTCAAACGGACATACTCGATGCAGTCGCATCACGTCTAAAACCAAACGGCGTATTGGTTTATAGTACGTGTACGTTAACTCCAGAAGAAAATGAAGAAGTTGTCGACCGGTTCTTGACCAAGCACCCTGAATTTGAACTGGAAGACATTGAGATTCCAACTCTAGAGGCGAAAAGTAAAAAAGATACGTTTGTAAAAATTTATCCCCATCATTACCAAACTGATGGTTTCTTTATTGCACGCTTGAGAAAAACGGCGACATCTGAAAAATAAATACAATAAGGGACAGAATGTTCCTTTACATAGCTTGAATGTGGGAAGGTGAAAACATGTTGATCATTGAACGCAGTCACATTGGAAAAGTACGAGGGACAAACCAAGATTATGTGGAGAGCTTCAAAAGTACAGATGGAAAAACGTTGAGTCTCGTTTGTGATGGAATGGGTGGACACAGTGCCGGAGATGTGGCTAGTCAGATGGCTGTGGCTCATTTTGGATATGAGTGGACCCACACCTATTCTGCAACAGATACACCTATTCAGTGGATTGCTAATCAAATTAAGATTGAAAACCAACGAATTTTAGATAAGGCCAACCGATTTAGCGATTTGGCAGGTATGGGAACGACCATGGTGGGAGCTGCGGAAATCGAAAAAGGGTGGTTGGTGTTTAACATCGGAGATAGCAGAGGGTATGTGTATTCTCGTTCTTCCTTAACCCAACTGACCAGTGACCACTCTTTTGTGAATGAACTTGTGCGACGAGGAGAAATTAGTCCAGAAGAAGCAAGGTATCATCCAAAGAAAAACATTGTGACACGCTCTCTAGGGGTAGATGATAAAGCAGAGGCAGACTTTTTTGAAGTCGATACTCAAGCAGGAGATCTTTTGCTGCTTTGCACCGATGGCTTAACCAATATGGTGTCGGATGCAGAGATTGCTGAAGTTCTATCCTACGATCAGTCCTTGGAAACAAAAGCCGATACGCTGCTAGAAAAAGCCTTGGCTGCAGGTGGCACAGACAATATCAGCTTTGCCTTACTTGATGCAAACAGGAAAGGAGGTTCTACCGGTGAATAAAGGAGAACGAATTGGAAATCGATACAAGTTAATCGAACCCATTGGCAGTGGCGGAATGGCCAATGTATATTTAGCTCACGATTTGATTTTGGACCGTGATGTGGCGATTAAAGTGATGCGGTATGATTTTAGAGACGACCAAAACAATATTCGACGTTTTAAACGAGAAGCCTTGGCAACAACAGAGATGAACCATCCAAACATCGTGACAATTTATGATGTCGGAGAAGAAGGAACCAATCCGTATATTGTCATGGAGTATATAGAAGGAACGGACCTCAAAGAATACATCAAACAAAATGAACCGATTCCGTATAAAAAGGCAGTAGACATTATGGGGCAAATTTTGTCTGGGGTCAGCTATGCGCATGAGCAAGGGATTATTCACCGAGACTTAAAGCCTCAAAACATTTTGGTGGATCAAGACGGAATGACGAAAATTTCAGATTTTGGAATTGCAGTCGCAATTTCTGAAAACTCGATTACTCAGACAAATTCTTTATTAGGATCTGTCCACTATATCTCTCCAGAACAAGCCAGAGGCAGCATGCCATCAAAACAATCAGATGTGTATTCCTTAGGAATTATGCTGTATGAGTTGTTGACCGGAGTAGTTCCGTTTGATGGAGAGTCCGCGGTATCGATTGCACTCAAACACTTTCAACAACCACTGCCTTCTTTAAAGGAATTCGATTCCCGAATTCCGCAGGCATTAGAAAACGTGGTTTTAAAAGCAACCGCAAAAGACAAGCACTACCGCTACAAGTCTGTAGAAGAAATGGCGCTCGATTTAGATACGGCACTAAGTGCCTCACGCAGACATGAATTGCCCTATGTCTTTCCAACAGAAGATCACGGAGCTACCAAAGTAATTGCCCCGTACACGTATGGGGATATGGCACAACCAGAAGAGCGTGTGAGTGAACCATCTACCACTGAGGCTTTACCAGACGAAAACCCTAAAAAACCTGTGAAAAAAGGCAAAAAAAGGTGGGCAGTCTTAATTGGCTTCCTGCTGGTATTGATTGCAGTGTTTGGTTACTATTTAGCTACGAGCGCAAAGGATGTGCCGGTGCCCGAACTGATGGGCTTGTCTGAAGAAGAAGCTGTGCGGGTGTTAGAAGAAAATAACTTGCAGCTTGGAAAAACAATTCCTGAAATCAATGAAGAGATTGAAGAAGGACGAGTCACACGCACAAATCCTCCAACGGGTAGAATGATTAAAGAAGATCAAGCCGTGGATCTTTATATTAGTACTGGACGAGCCACGATTGATTTTGAAAATTATGTCGGGAAATCGTATGAAGAAGTTCGCGCAGAACTGACCGACAGAGGGTTCAGTGTCGAAAAGGAAGAAAAAAATGATGCCGAAGCCCCTGCTGGGACCATTCTTACTCAAAGCATTGCAGAAGGGGCTGAAGTGGTACCGGATGAGACGACGGTATTGTTTACGGTTAGTCTTGGAGAAGCTGGTATAGAGTTAGAAGATTTGAAAGACTATTCCTTAAAAGGCGTGCAAACATACATTGACCGCCACAACCTGAATTTGTTTGTGAAAGAAGATTTTTCAGATACAATTCCAGAAGGACGTGTCATCTCTCAAAGTCCAGAACCAGGAAAACAAGTGTATTCCAATGAAAACATTACCGTGATTATCTCAAAAGGTCCTGTAGGTGGCGCTGTATCTGTGTTTACCAAAACTGTCACAGTAGCTTATCTCGCACCTGAAGTAGATTCAGGAACGGATTCAGGAACAAGTGAGAAACCCATTGAAAAGAAACCAAATAAAATAGATATATATCTAGGAGATTCCGCACATGATGTCGGTGATTTGTATCGAGAAGTAATGATTACAGAAGATACAGAGATTGAAATTCCGTTTATCCTAAAAAAAGGAGAAACAGGAGCCTATCGTATTTTACGAGACGGAAAACTTGTGACAGAAGAAAAAGAAGTAACGGAATAATCAAAAAAGGGAGGACTTGAATGTCAAAAGGACAAATTCGCAAAGCAATCAGTGGCTTTTATTACATCTATAGTGAGGGAGAAACCTATCAAACAAGAGGCAGAGGGTTGCTTCGAAAAGAAAATATCACGCCACTTGTTGGAGACAAAGTTCTTTTTGAAAGTACTACGAAAAAAGACGGGGTTCTTACCGAGGTATTGCCACGAGAAAATCAGTTGCCACGCCCACCTGTTGCGAATGTTGATCTAGCTGTGTTGGTTATTTCAGCTGTAGAACCAGCCTTTTCTACTCAATTGCTAGATCGCTACTTAACTGTTCTAGAGTCGCTTCATATTCAAGCGTTGATTTATGTCACGAAAACAGATTTGGTGTCACCGTTGGAATTTGATGAGTTAAAGAATATCCAAAGGATTTACCAAGAAATTGGGTACCTATTTCTTTTGCCGGATCCACTAGACAAAGAAGCGTCCTTTGAGGAACTGAAAGCTCTTTTTCCAGATAAGTTGATTGTGTTTATGGGCCAGTCTGGAGCGGGAAAGTCCACTCTAATGAATCGGCTAGCGCCACATCTGGCATTGGAAACAGCCCCCATTTCTACTTCGCTTGGAAGAGGAAAACACACTACTAGACATGTAGAATTGTTTCCTCTAGAAGGCGGATTGGTAGCAGACACTCCTGGCTTTAGTTCATTTGATTTTCAAATGATTGACAAAGAAGAAATGCCCACTCTTTTTCCGGAATTTGCGGCCGTATCCCAAAAATGCCAATATAGAGGCTGCATGCATCGTCATGAACCACGTTGCGCAGTCAAAGACGGTGTAGCGAGTGGAGAAATTGAGTCTTTTCGATACGACCATTATTTGCTTTTTTTAGATGAAATTGAACAAAGAAAACCGATGTACAATCAGAAGAAAAAATAAATGCTCAGAGTAGTAAAGGAGATTTGACATGGATGTAACTACAAACAATATTATCGCGCCTTCTCTTTTGAGTGCCGATATTCTTCACTTAGAAAAAGAAATCAAAGAGTTAGAAGCACATGGAGCGGATTGGTTTCATGTAGATATTATGGATGGGCACTTTGTGCCTAATTTGACCTTTGGTCCACATATTCTCGCAGCCATCCGAGACATTACTCGCTTACCATTGGATGTACATATGATGGTTGAACATCCTGAGAATTTTATTGAAGCCTTTTACAAGGCAGGGGCCGATTTGTTGACCGTGCAAGTAGAGAGCACGCCCAATATTCATCGAGTGTTGCAACGCATTCGTTCGTTTGGTATCAAAGCAGGGATTACATTGAATCCGGGCACTCCAGTTGACATGATTGTGCCGCTTCTTCCTTTTGTCGATTTGGTGTTGATTATGACAGTCAATCCAGGGTTTGGCGGACAATTGTTTATCGAACCTATGTTAGAGAAAATAGAAAAAGTTGCAGAATTAAAACGCGTTCACAACTATTCATATGTTATTGAAGTAGATGGTGGCGTGGTACCGGAAACAGCCAAAAAATGTAAAGAAGCAGGCGCAGAAGTTTTCGTCGCCGGTTCATATGTTTTTAAAGGCAATGAGACAAAAGAGCGAATTGCTGCTTTGCGTGCTGCTGTATCTGACGCGTAAGCCTCTCTTCGTTCGTGTCAGAAATGTTTTCTTTACATTTTCATGCGAAAACATACGCTGGACGTTAACTACACAAAAAACCACATAAAGAAAAAGACAATGAAAAAAGCCCTTCCACCTACTGCTGGTTCTTGTACTAGTAGGGAGAAGGGCTTTTTGTGTTGTTCAATAAACCTAAGCTATAGGCCCATGAAAAACAGAGTCCACACGGTGTGTTTAAAAAGGAACAAATTCCAGAAACAATTTAAACAAAAAAAGACAGCCTAGGCTGTCTTTTCTTGTTTAAACACGTTGTAGTTTACCTGATTTCAAAGCACGAGCAGAGACCCATACTCTTTTAGGTTTGCCATCTACTAAGATGCGAACTTTATGTAAGTTTGCACCAAAAGTACGTTTTGATTTATTGTTTGCATGAGAAACGTTGTTTCCGCTTCTTGCTTTTCTACCTGTAATAAAGCATTCTTTAGCCATTCTTATTCCTCCTTACACAGAAATCGCGATCAAGCGTGTTCTTTATACACTTCAACAATTTAACATAAAAGGGACTCAATTGCAAGAATATTAATAAAGTAAAAAACCTTGACAGCATTTTACGTAACTCAATCTATTTGGTATGCTAAGGGATATCCTCCTCTTTTAGTTCTTCTTTATTTCTAAGGATGGCTGTGCTATTATGATAAGGTATATTTTGCTACGTTAAAAAGGAGGAAAGTATAAAATGGCAGTTACAATTAAAAATACTTATGGACAGATTGAACTTTCAGAAGATGTAATCGCAACAGTCGTTGGTGGAGCTGCTACAGAAATTTTTGGAATTGTGGGCATGGCCAGCAAGAAACAAATACGCGATAATGTAAATGAAATATTAAAAAAAGAAAACTATGCACGCGGAATTGTTGTTCGTAGTGAAGACGATTCTCTTATGGTAGATGTTTTTATTATTGTGAGTTACGGAACAAAAATATCCGAAGTAAGCAGAAACGTACAAGAACGCATTGCATACCAATTAGAGACGATGCTAGGAATCAAAGCAGATTCAGTGAATGTGTATGTCCAAGGTGTTCGTGTGATGGAGAACGCTTAACAGTCTTTCAAAGACCGGACAGAGGAGGAAAATGAAAATGTCTAAAACGATGATCAATAGCCAAGACTTCAAAAATATGGTTGCATTAAGTAGAAGTCACTTGGGGAGCAATGCGGAGTATGTGAATTCACTAAACGTATTCCCAGTTCCTGATGGCGATACAGGAACCAACATGAGTTTGTCTTTGGATACAGGAGCAGAAGCTGTATTAGAATCAGACTCAAAAAGTGCAGGGGACCTTTCGCAAGTATTAGCCAAAGGTCTTTTAATGGGTGCACGCGGAAACTCAGGGGTTATTTTGTCCCAACTGTTTCGAGGATTTGCGCAAGGAGTTAAAGGATTGCAAGAAATCGACGCAAAGAGCTTGGCAAAAGCTTTCCAATCAGGAGTAGAAACAGCTTACAAAGCAGTCATGAAACCAGTAGAAGGAACCATCCTCACCGTGGCGCGTGAGTCTGCTAAAGTAGGGGAGAAAAAAGCAACAGAGTCCAACGATGTCATTGAAGTCATGGAGTCTGTACTACAAGCTGCACGCAAGTCCTTGAAAAAAACACCTGAATTGTTGCCTGTTTTAAAAGAAGTAGGTGTGGTGGACAGCGGTGGACAAGGGTTGGTGTACATTTACGAAGCCTTTTTAGCGGCGCTTAACGGAGAAACTGCAGAAGTGCTGACTGAAGAATCTGAGACACCTGATTTGGCCGATCTCATTCGTGCTGAGCATCACCGCAATGTTCATGACCATGTACACACAGAAGACATCAAGTATGGCTACTGTACAGAAATCATGGTTCGCATTGGTGAGGGAGAGACAGTGGAAGAAGAATTCGACTATGAAACTTTCCGCAATCACTTAGATAAAACGGGAGATTCTCTTCTTGTTGTGTCTGATGATGAAGTGATCAAAGTACACGTGCATACCGAAAAACCTGGTGACGTGATGAACTACGGACAGCGTTTTGGTTCGTTAATGAAAATCAAAGTAGACAACATGAGAGAGCAGCACACACAGCTTTTAGAGGCCGATAAAAAAGAAGCAGCAGATAAGCCTATGAAAGAATATGGAGTTATTGCAATTGCAGCAGGTGAAGGCGTCAGCAAATTGTTTAAAAGTTTAGGAGTAGACTATGTTCTCTCAGGCGGTCAAACAATGAATCCAAGTACGGAAGACATTGTAAAAGCCATTGAAGATGTACATGCAAAAAATGTATTGATTCTTCCAAACAATAAAAACATTTTCATGGCTGCAGAACAAGCCGCTAGCGTCTCCACCTCGGATGCACGAATGATCCCAACAAGCACGGTATCTCAAGGACTTACCGCGATGCTAGGCTTCAATCCAGGGAATACTTTGGATAAAAATGCAGAAGATATGGCAGCCGAACTTGAATATGTCATCAGCGGACAAATTACAACTGCCATCCGCGATACTCAAATTGATGGAGTAACCATCAAACAAGGGGACTTCTTGGGGATTATTGATGGAAAAATTAAAGTGTCACATAAAGAACGTTTGACAGCTGTTCTTGAGACGCTCCAAAAGATGATTAACGAAGACAGTGAAATTGTGACGATTCTCTATGGAGAAGAGGGCACAAAAGAAGAAGCAGAACAGATTCAGACTGAAATTGAGAAACTTTATCCAGAAATAGAAGTGGAAATTCATGAAGGCGACCAGCCCGTCTATCCGTACTTCTTCTCTGTTGAATAAGGAACGTGTGAGAAGAAGACAGCAAGACAGAAGCAACTGTCCTGTCTTCTTTTTGTTTTTTGAAAAATGGGCATACGAAAATGGAGACGTGAAGTGGGATGATAAATGTATCAACAGAACCAGTTACTTCTCTTCCTGGTGTAGGTGAAAAAAGAAAAGAGGCTCTTCAAAGCCTAGGGATTGTGTCTATTTATGATTTGTTGACCCATTATCCATTTCGATACGAAGATTTAGCTGTTAAACAGCTAGCTGTGCTAGAGGATAAGGAAAAAACTTCCCTTCGGGGTCTAGTGATTGCAGAACCAGTCGTATCTCATTTTGGTCACAGAAAATCAAGGCTCACCTTTCGGATTGTAACAGAAGAAAAAGCGGTTGTTTCAATCACTTTTTTTAATCAACCCTATGTAAAAAAATGGATTGTACCCGAACAAGAAATTGTCGTACAAGGAATATGGAATGCTAAGACACGTTCCTTGAATGGCACAAAGGTACTGTCTCCAGAAGAGTTGGAGTCTCTAGGGAGTATGGCCCCGATTTACCCGACAACCAAAGAAGTAAAGCAATACTGGTTGGTCCAATTAATTGAAAAGGCCAATACACGTTACAATGCAGATTTGATTGATTTGATTCCAGAAGAATTAAAAGACAAGTACCGTTTGTTAGACTATCGACACGCCGTTACGAATATGCACTTTCCCAAAACAATGGATGATTTACGACAGGCAAGACGAACGCTCGTCTTTGGAGAGTTTTTTTTGTACCAGCTGAAGTTGCAAGCGGTGAGGAAAAACGAGCGACAAGCAAATAAAGGCAGACAGGTGTTATACGATGTAGACAAGCTCAAACATTTTTTACGCTCATTGCCGTTTGAGTTAACAGGTGCTCAAAAAAGGAGCATCAATGAAATTTGTAGAGATTTACGCATGCCGATTCAAATGAATCGTCTGCTCCAAGGAGATGTTGGAAGCGGAAAGACGATTGTGGCCGCTGCCGCTTTGTATGCAGTGTCAACCATAGGATTTCAAAGCGCACTGATGGTGCCAACAGAAATATTAGCCGAACAACACTTTAAAAGTTTAACCACCCTTTTTTCGGATACAGATATTAAGGTCGCTTTGTTGACTAGTTCTCTTAAACCAAAAGAAAAAAAAGAAATGTACCGTCAGTTACACGAAGGGGACATTGACATCGTTGTCGGAACGCATGCGTTGATCCAAGAGAAAGTTCACTTTCAGCAACTCGGGTTCGTTGTTACAGACGAGCAACATCGATTTGGCGTCAATCAGCGTCAACGCCTAACAGAAAAAGGGCATGTTCCGGATGTGTTGTCAATGACGGCTACACCTATCCCGCGTACGTTGGAAATCACGACTTATGGAGACATTGACGTGTCGACCCTAGATGAAATGCCCGTAGGCCGTTTGCCCATTCAGACTCATTGGTTGCGTCCTGGCCAATCAGAACGTGTGTTGGAAGTAGTTACACAACATTTAGAGGACAAGTCACAAGTGTATGTTGTTAGTCCCTTAATTGAAGAATCCGAAAAAATGGATTTAAAAAATGTGACTGATTTAAAAGAAAAATACGCAGCGCTATTTGAACCAACGTATACGGTTGAATTACTGCATGGAAAGTTGGCACAAGAAGAAAAAGAAGCAATCATGCAACAATTTAAACATCATGAGATTGATATTTTAGTGTCAACTACTGTCATTGAGGTAGGTGTCGATGTTCCAAACGCTACACTGATGGTCGTATATGATGCAGACCGTTTTGGGCTTGCACAATTGCACCAACTAAGAGGTCGTGTAGGAAGAGGCACAAAAGCGTCCATGTGTGTGTTGGTGGCTGAGCCACGAACAGATACTGGAAAAGAGCGGATGAAAATCATGACAGAAACCAACGATGGATTTTTATTGAGTCAACGTGACTTGGAACTACGAGGCCCAGGAGATGTATTTGGGCGAAAGCAATCTGGAATCCCAGAATTTAAAGTAGCCGATGTTCTGGCAGACAATATAGTATTAGAAATCGCTAGAGAAGAAGCCTATTTATTGGGTGCGTCATCAGATTTTTACGTCCAAGAACACTACCGTTTACTTAGAGAGCAGACGGGCTTTCAAACGCTAGATGAAGAAACAAATCCAAATAGATGAATGGAAATGAGGAAAAGTAGATGAAAATCGCAATTGACGCTATGGGTGGAGACAATGCTCCTAAAGAGATTGTGGAAGGAGCTGTGTTAGCAGCCAAAGAATTTACGGATATTACCTTGGTTTTGTACGGGGATGAGCAAAAAATAAAAGCCTACTTGCCAGAGGGGATTGCCAATGTTGAAATCGTACACACAGACGAACAAATTGACAGTGACGATGATCCAGTCAAAGCAGTCCGAAGAAAAAAGAAAGCGTCCATGGTGATGGCTGCTACTGCAGTGAAAAACAAAGAAGCAGATGCCATTTTTTCAGCTGGGAATACCGGAGCGTTGCTGACTGCTGGCCTTTTAATTATTGGGCGAATCAAAGGGATAGATCGTCCTGGTCTCCTGGTCACGTTGCCTACAATAAATGAAGAAAACGGAACGTTCCAGATGATGGACGTTGGAGCCAATGCAGAGTGTAAACCGCAAAACATGAACCAGTTTGCAACTTTGGGGTCTTATTACGCTAAATTTGTTATGGGCAAATCCAATCCACGTGTTGGATTGTTGAATAATGGAACCGAAGAAAATAAAGGGAATTCATTAACAAAAGAAAGTTATGCATTGCTGTCTGAAAATCAAGACATTAACTTTATCGGCAACGTAGAAGCAAGAGATTTATTGCAAGGAGCTGCTGATGTTGTGGTCACAGATGGGTTTACAGGAAATGCTGTACTAAAAACAACAGAAGGAACGGCTTTGTCCTTGATGTCGTTACTGAAAACAAACATTCTTGAAAGTGGTCTCAAGGGAAAAGTAGGAGGATTGCTTTTAAAAGAAAGCTTAACCAGCATGAAAAACATGCTTGATTATTCAAAATATGGTGGTGGCGTATTGTTTGGTTTAAAAGCACCTGTTATTAAGACACACGGATCGGCCACACGTGAACCAGTCTATCAGACTATTCGCCAAATAAGAGATATCTTAAAATCTCAAGTTGTTCCAGATTTGACTGCCTACTATGAAGAGAAAGCCGAGCATGAGAGCACTTTCATTGAGAACTAAAATAAAGTGGAATTTCCTAATTGAATCCGATACAATGATAGATATAGCTTTTTCAGTAAGGTAGGTTTAGGAGGGAAGAACACATGACAGAAAATGATGTTTTTGAACAGATCAAAGCCATTTTAGTAGAACGTCTAGGAGTCGATGAAGAAAAAGTAACACCTGATACCACATTTAAAGAGGACTTAGGGGCGGACTCATTAGATATTGTAGAATTGGTAATGGAATTAGAAGATACCTTTGATACAGAAATCTCTGATGAAGATGCTGAAGAGTTGACAACTGTTGGAAAAGTAGCTGTCTACATCCAAGGCCTACAATAGCCATCTGACTAGTAAAAGAGAAGACACATGTAGAGTATCTTCTTTTTTGCTCAGTCAGTTTTGTCCTTAAGAGGAACCGCTTTATTTTTAACGAAGGTTAAAATACAAGTTGCCGTTAGTCAGGTAAGTGTGTATAGTTTAAAAGGTAGCATTAAATAACTGTCATAGTCATTTAATGGAACTCTCACTCTCAAGTGAAGAGTAGTTTAGGAGGTAAGACTTTGGCAATAGAACGTCCATTGTTAGAAATCAACCACTTAGAAACAGGTTTTCGTATAGGAGACAGTTTTTACAATGCCGTGGATGATGTTTCTATCACATTAGAGAAAAACGAAATTCTTGCGATTGTTGGAGAATCAGGGTGTGGGAAAAGTACACTTGCTACTTCAATTGTAGGATTACATAATCCGTTAAACACACAAATAAAAGGTGAAGTAATCTATAAAGATATTAACTTAGTGGAATTAAATGAATCCTTATATAACCGTATTAGAGGAAACGATATTGGGATGATTTTTCAAGATCCGCTAGGTTCATTGAACCCATTGATGACTATTCACGATCAAATTGAAGAGTCATTAATCTATCATTCAGATATGAACGAAAAACAGCGTTCTGCACGTGTGTTGGAATTGCTTGAACAAGTTGGAATTCCAAATCCACCACGTATCATGAAGCAATACCCTCATGAACTATCCGGTGGGATGAGACAACGAGTGGTGATTGCCATTGCGTTAGCCAACAAGCCTCCGATATTGATTGCGGATGAACCAACAACTGCT